>DASWUI010000208.1:0-3117 GCA_036401715.1 Ramlibacter sp.
GCGCGAGCCGAGCGTGCGCCAGAACTGGCGGTCCTCGTGCATCTGGCGCAGCGCGGAGCGCACCTGCGCATCGCCGAAGGGTTCCTCGGTCAGCCGGTCGGCCGAGAAGCGCAGCACCCGGAAGGTCTCGCCGTCCACCGCCAGCAGCCGGCCGTCGAACCAGGCGATATCCCGCAGCTGCAGGATGCGCTGCTCGTTGAACGCCACCTGCGAGCCGTCGGCGAACACGTCCACCACGTAGCCCGGCTCCATCAGGTAGCCCACGCGCGAGAGCGTGGCCAGCGGTGCGCCGCCGCCAGCGGGCAGCGGCGTGCCCTGCGATGCGACCGCCTCGGCGAGGAAGGGATCGCCCCCGGGCGCGGGCTGCAGCTCGATGGTTCTCTTCACCGCCAGGGTGGAGGCGTCCAGCAGGCGCAAGGCAAAGCGGTTCGTGTCGGTGGTCCACCAGCCTTCGGGCGACCAGAACAGGCCGTTGGTGAAGCGGTAGGTGTCCGGCGCCGTGCGGGCCTTGAAGCGGCCCTCCCGGTCGAACAGCAGCACCGCGTGGCCGCCGCCGGTGGCCACGGCGATGTCGCCCTCCGGCGAGACCGCCAGGTGGATCGCGCGCAGGTAGTTGTCCGCGAAGTCCGCCGGCCATTGCGGGGTGATGGTGCGCACGCGCGCCAGCGTGGCGCGGTCCACCACCTGCCAGGCGAGGTCGCCGCGGCTGGTGAGCACCGCCTGGCCGTCCGGGGCCGGCACGATATTGCTGACCGCCTCGCCGAACCCGAGCTCGCCCGCGCCGTGCACGGCCTTCCTGCGGCCCTCGCGGTCCAGCACCCACAGTTCCTCGTTGACGCCGAGCCACACCGTGTCCTGGGCGATCGCCTGCAGGGCGCCCGGCCCCTGGATCGCCACCGACTTGTGGTTGGCCGCATAAGTGAAGGCGATGCCTGCCAGCGCGAGCGCGAGCAGCCAGGTGGCGAGCTGCTTGCTGCCCTGCGCCGAGTGCCACGGATTCCCCATCTCGATCCCGCCTTCGTTCTTGTCGTGTTGTTCGCCGCCGTCAGCCCGCGTCCGGCCGCCGGCTGCTGCGGACCGCGTGCCGCACTGCCAGCAGCAGGATGCCCAGCCCCGCCACGGCGGCGACCGCGAAGCCGAGGCGGCAGGCCAGGTCCGGACGGGTGGCGAAGATGCGCACCACGGACTCGGCGGCGCTGAGTGTGCACTGCCGGCGACCGCTTCCGAAGCCCAGCCAGACGGCCGGTGCGACCAGGCTGCCGACCATGAGCACCGGCAGCCAGGCCTGCAGCAGCCGGTGGCCGCGCGCGCGGGCGATCAGCGTGAGGCCGGCGAAGAGGAAGGCGAGCGCGCACAAGTAAGCCACCGGTGCGGGCACGCGCATCGCCTGCGGGTGCAGGACCATCGCCACGCCCAGCGCGGCGCCGAGGGCCGCGATCGCGGCGCCCGCGAAGGCGCTGCCCTGGCCGGGGTTCATGAGGAGAGCTGGTCCAGCAGCCGCTTGACTTCCGGCGGCAGGGTCAGCACCTCCGGGTTGGTGATGATGCCGATGCCCAGGGCGTCCAGGCCTTCCAGCATCCGGCACTGGAAGCTCACGTCCGGCTGCTTCAGGCACTCCACGACGCCGCGCGCGGCGGCCGTGGCCGGATAGCGTCCGGGATGGAAGCTGTAGACCATGTCCTGCGCGTTGCGCGGGTACACCGTGCGTTCCAGCAGGTCCGGCGGGTACTTGCGGTCGGTCATGGTCCTGATGACGTAGGCCATGCGCGGGCCCAGCTCCGGCAGCGGCTGCAGCGTGTCCACCGTGTGCGCGCCGTGCAGGCCCACCATGGTTTGCGCGATCGGGCGCCCGTCGGTGAAGGAGCGCTGCGAGCCGCTCAGGAAGATCAGGCCGCAGGCCGATTCGCACTTGCCCGAGACGGCGGTGGGCAGCCCTTCGCTGCGGATGCGGTAGCCCAGGTGGTAGCCGTTCCACAGGTCGCCCCCGGGGCTTTCGTGCAGCACCACCAGCTTCACCTTGTGCGCGGCGAGGTGGTCGCGCAGGCGCACCAGGTCGGTGCTCACCACGGGGCCGGCCATCACCAGCGTGTCGCCGACCACGTGGAAGTCCATGGCCCGCGCGGCAGGCGCGAGGACGGTGGCCAGGAGCAGCGTTGACAGGATGCGGCGCATGCGAGTCCCCCAGGTGGAACACCCTCGTCGCGGTGTCCACTGCCTGCCGGTTATAGCAACTCGCCGCCGGGCGAGCCAGTGCGCGCGGCGCAAAAAGTCACGCGCCCGTGCGCGCGGCCGCTAAGCGGGCTTGAGGATGGTGGGAACGGCGACCTCCGCCATCTGGGGGTAGTCGCGGCTGAAATGCAGGCCGCGGCTTTCGTGGCGCGCCTGCGCCGACTTCACGATCAGGTCGGCGACGGTCACCAGGTTGCGCAGCTCCAGCAGGTCGCGCGTGACGTGGAACGCGCTGTAGAACTCCTGGATCTCCTCCTGCAGCAGCTGGATGCGGTGGGCGGCGCGGTCCAGGCGCTTGTTGGTCCGCACGATGCCCACGTAGTCCCACATGAAGCGGCGCAGCTCGTCCCAGTTGTGGGAGATCACCACCAGTTCGTCGGCATCGGTGACGCGGCTGTCGTCCCACGCCGGCACGGCGGGGGGCTCGGGCATCCGCGTCGCCAGGATGTCCGTGGCGGCGGAACGCGCGAACACCATGCACTCCACCAGCGAGTTGCTGGCGAGCCGGTTGGCGCCGTGCAGGCCGGTGTAGGTCGTCTCGCCCACCGCATACAGGCCCGGCAGGTCCGCGCGGCCCTCCAGGTCGGTGACCACGCCGCCGCAGGTGTAGTGCGCGGCCGGCACCACCGGGATGGGCTGGCGGGCGATGTCGATGCCCAGGCGCAGGCAGCGCGCATGGATGGTCGGGAAGTGCTCCTTCAGGAAGGCCTCGCCCAGGTGGCGCGCGTCCAGCCACACGTGGTCCAGGCCGTGCTTCTTCATCTCGAAGTCGATCGCGCGTGCGACGATGTCGCGCGGGGCCAGTTCGCCACGGGCGTCGTGCGCCGGCATGAAACGCGTGCCGTCGGGCAGCTTCAGCTGCGCCCCTTCTCCACGCAGCGCCTCGGT
>DASWUI010000209.1:0-7010 GCA_036401715.1 Ramlibacter sp.
TAGTCGGCCACGCTGAAGATCGGCGCTTCCGGATCCTTGTTGATCGCCACGATCACCTTGGAATCCTTCATGCCCGCCAGGTGCTGGATCGCCCCGGAGATGCCGCAGGCGATGTACAGCTGCGGCGCCACGATCTTGCCGGTCTGGCCGACCTGCAGGTCGTTGGGCGCGTAGCCCGCGTCCACCGCCGCGCGCGAGGCGCCGATGGCCGCGCCCAGCTTGTCGGCCAGCGGCTCCAGCACTTCGTGGAACTTCTCCGAGGAGCCCATGGCGCGGCCGCCCGAGACGATGATCTTGGCGGCGGTGAGTTCCGGACGGTCGTTCTGCGCGATCTCCTGGCCCACGAAGCTGCTCTTGCCGCTGTCGGCCACCGCACTGGCGCCCTCCACGCCGGCGCTGCCGCCGCTGGCAGCCGCCGGGTCGAAGGCGGTCGTGCGCACCGTGATCACCTTGACCTTGTCGGCGCTCTGCACCGTGGCGATCGCGTTGCCGGCGTAGATCGGCCGCTCGAAGGTGTCGGCGGCATCGACCTTCGTGATGTCGGAGATCTGGGCGACGTCCAGCTTGGCCGCCACCCGCGGCGCGATGTTCTTGCCGCTGGCGGTGGCCGGGAACAGGATGTGCGTGTAGTTCGAGGCGATCGCCAGCACCTGCGCCGCAACGTTCTCGGCCAGGCCGTGTTCGAACTGCGCGCCTTCGGCGTGGATCACCCTGGCCACGCCGGCGATCTGCGCTGCCGCCTTGGCGGCCTCGGCGGCATTGGCGCCGGCCACCAGCACGTGCACGTCCCCGCCGCAGGCGGCAGCGGCCGTGACGGTGTTCAGCGTGGAGGGCTTGATGGACTTGTTGTCGTGTTCTGCGATGACGAGGGAGGTCATGGGGGTTCCTTTGTTTCGTCATCCCCGCGGAGGCGGGGACCCAAGGCGTCGAAGACGCGGCCGGCGGCCGCTGCCTGCACGCCTTGGGTTCCCGCCTGCGCGGGAATGACGGTTTCTTTAGATCACCTTGGCTTCGTTCTTCAGCTTCGCCACCAGCGTCGCCACGTCCGGCACCTTCACGCCCGCGCCGCGCTTGGGCGGCTCGCTGACCTTCAGCGTCTTCAGCCGCGGCTTGACGTCCACGCCCAGGTCCTCCGGCTTGACCGTGTCCAGCTGCTTCTTCTTGGCCTTCATGATGTTGGGCAGCGTCACGTAGCGCGGCTCGTTCAGGCGCAAGTCGGTGGTGATCACCGCCGGCAGCGACACCGAGATCGTCTCCAGGCCACCATCCACTTCGCGCGTGACGCGCGCCTTGCCGTCGGCCACTTCCACCTTGGAGGCGAAGGTGGCCTGCGGCAGGTCCGCCAGGGCGGCGAGCATCTGGCCGGTCTGGTTGCAGTCGTCGTCGATCGCCTGCTTGCCCAGGATCACCAGCCCCGGCTGCTCCTTGTCCACCAGCGCCTTGAGGATCTTGGCCACCGCCAGCGGCTGCAGCTCCTCGTCGGTCTGCACCAGGATCGCGCGGTCCGCGCCGATGGCCATCGCCGTGCGCAGCGTCTCCTGGCACTGCTGCACCCCGCAGGACACCGCGATCACCTCGCTCGCCACGCCCTTTTCCTTCAGCCGCACAGCCTCTTCCACCGCGATCTCGTCGAAGGGGTTCATGCTCATCTTCACGTTCGCGATGTCCACACCCGTGTTGTCCGACTTCACCCGGACCTTCACGTTGTAGTCCACCACCCGCTTCACCGGGACCAGGACCTTCATGCTGGGCACTCCTAGAGTTTGAATTGACGTGTACGTAAACCTGAAATTCTATGCGGGGGCGCATGCCGGCCCCGGCGCTCCACGCTGGTGAAGCAAAAAAGAACGACCGTTCGTTTTTTCGATTATAGGCGGCGCGCGAGCGGGACCGGGGTAGAGCGCCGCCTCCAACTGTCACGCCGCCGACATTGCGGCGCGCGCGATGTGCGGGAAAGTCTGGACCGTTCGCATTAAGGGGGCGGCTTACAGTCGCCAGACTCACAAACATGGAGATCGTTGGATGAAACGCAGCCTGCTCTCCCTCGCAGCCGCAGCCGCTCTGTGCTCGGCCGGCGCCGCCGGCGCCCAGACCGTGCTCACCACGTCGAGCTGGGTGCCGCCCACGCACGCCCTGACCATGGCGCAGAAGGAATGGTGCGACCTGGTCGAGAAGAACGCGAAGGGCAAGGTGCGCTGCAACCACCTGCCCCGCGCCGTGGCCGCGCCTCCCGGCACCTTCGATGCCGTGAAGAACGGCCTGGCCGACGTCTCCTTCACCGTGCACGGCTACACGCCGGGCCGCTTCGTGATGACGCAGATGGCGGAATTCCCCTTCCTGGGCGACGGCGCCGAGCCGCTGTCGGTGGCGTTCAACCGCGTGGCGATGAAGCACCCCGAGTTCCTGAAGGAGCACGAGGGCGTGAAGGTGCTCGCCTTCTTCACGCACGGCCCCGGCATCGTGTTCAACACCAAGCGCCCGGTGACGAAGCTGGAGGACCTGCAGGGCCTCAAGTGGCGCGTGGGCGGCGGCATGGTCAACGAGATCTCCAAGACGCTGGGCATGAACGTCACGCTCAAGCCCGCGCCGGAGTCCTACGAGCTGCTCTCGGGCGGCGTCATGGACGGCACGCTGTTCCCGGCCGAATCCATCGAGTCCTTCAAGATCGACAAGGTGATCCGCCACGCCACCACCTTCCCCGGCGGCCTGTACAACACCAGCTTCGTCTTCATGATGAACCCGGCCGCGTACAACAAGCTCGGCCCCGAGGAGAAGAAGGCGGTGGACGCCGCTTCGGGCGAAGTGGCGGCGCGCATCATCGGCCGGCACTGGGACAAGGTGGACCGCCGCGCCTACGCGCTGATGCAGGCCAACAACGTGCAGGTCGTCAAGGCCGACGCGAAGCTGGTGGCGGACATCAAGTCCAAGACCTCGGCCCTCGAGCAGAAATGGGTGAAGGACGCGGAGGCCAAGGGCCTGAAGGACGCGGCCAAGGTGCTCGCCGAGTTCCGCTCCGAGATCGCGAAAGCTTCCAAGTAAGCTGATCTGTTGGTACAAAGCGGCAACCGGGGCTCCCCCGGGTGCCGCTTTTTGCTGCGCCCCCACCACGACGGACGACGAGATTGAACAAGCTGGGCAAGCTGCTGGACCTGCTGTGCGGGCTGCTATCCGGGATCGCGCTGTTCGCGATCATGGCCCTCACCTTCTTCGACGTGCTGGGGCGCAAGTTCCTGTCGAACTCCATTCCCGGCTCGCTGGAGCTCACCGAGCTGCTGATGGTGGTGGTGATCTTCGGAGCCCTGCCGCTGGTGTCGCGCCGCGGCGAGCACGTGGAATTCGATTCGCTCGATCCCTGGCTGCCGATGTGGTTCCGCCGGCTGCAGGCCGTGCTGGTGCACCTGCTGTGCGCCGCCGTCCTGCTCGGGCTGGGCTGGCTGATGTGGCGCACGGGCGGGCAGTTCGCGCAGACGGGCGAGACGACCGCGCAGCTGCAGATCCTCAAGGCGCCCTTCATCTACGGCATGGGGATCCTCTGCGGGCTGACCGGCGTGGTGCACCTGGCGCTGGTCGCGCAGCCGCCCGTGAACCGGCTGGAAGGCGAAGGGGTGGCCCTGTGACCGCGGCGCTCCTGGGCTTCGCCGCCATCTTCGCGCTCGCGCTGATGCGCGTTCCGCTCGCCTTCGCCAGGGGGCTGGTGGGCGTCGCCGGCATCGGCCTCACGCGCGGGCTGCAGCCGGCGCTGGCCAGCACGGCGCAGGTGGTCTACGAGACCGGCTTCGCCTACACGCTGTCGGTGATCCCCCTGTTCATCCTCATGGGCAACTTCGTGGCGCGCGCGGGACTCGCGCACGAGCTGTTCCAGGCCGCCTACGCCTTCATCGGCCACGTGCGCGGCGGACTGGCCCACGCCACGGTGGCCGCCTGCGCCGGCTTCGGCGCGATCTGCGGCTCCTCGATCGCGACCGCGGCGACCATGAGCAAGGTCGCGTATCCCTCGATGCGCAAGCTGGGTTACAGCGGCTCGCTGTCCACGGGCGTGATGGCGGCCGGCGGCACGCTGGGCATCATGATCCCGCCCTCGACCATCATGGTGATCTACGGGATCATCACCGAGACCAGCATCGGCAAGCTGTTCGCCGCCGGGGTGATCCCCGGGCTGCTGACCGCCGCGATGCTGATGCTGGCGATCGTGGTGGTCACCTCGCGCGACCCGGAACATGCCCCACCCGGCGAGCGCGCGTCCTGGCCGGAGCGCTGGCGGGCGCTGCGCGGCATCTGGGGCGTGGTGGTGCTGGTGCTGGTGGTGCTGGGCGGCATCTACGGCGGCTTCTTCACCGCCACCGAGGGCGCGGGCTTCGGCGCCGCCGGCGCCTTCCTGTTCGCGCTGCTGCGCGGGCGCCTCAGCTGGCGCAGCCTGTTCGAGGTGCTGGTGGAATCCGCGCGCACCACGGCCATGCTGTTCACGCTGCTGATCGCCGCCACGCTGTTCGCCAACTTCGTGAACTTCACCACCCTGCCGGGCGACCTGAAGGAGTGGATCACGCAGGCGGGCCTCTCGCCCACCATGATCGTGGTGGCGATGATGGCGATCTACGTGGTGCTGGGCACGGTCATGGAGGAACTGACGATGGTGCTGCTCACCATCCCGCTGTTCTTCCCCATCGTCACCTCGCTGGGCTTCGACCCGGTCTGGTTCGGCGTGCTGATCGTGATGGTCGTGCAGATCGGGCTGATCTCGCCGCCCGTGGGCATGAACCTGTTCGTGCTCAACGCGCTGTTGCCCGGCGTGGGCCTGGGCAACATCTTCCGCGGCTGCTGGCCCTTCGTGCTGGTGATGGTGATCGTGCTCGGCGTGCTGATCGCCTTCCCGCAGCTGAGCCTCTGGCTGCCTTCCTTCATGAACTAGGGACGCGGGCGAAGCCCGCCCCCCTGGCTCAGAATTCCCGCCATGCGCCCTGGACGGCCGGGCGCAACCCGGGCGCCGCGAGGGGCACGGGTTCGGCCGGCACCGGCTTGTCGGCGCCCGGCACGAACCGGATGGGCGCGGGCTGCTGGCGCGCGGCCGCCTCCGGCGCCGGCTTCAGCGGCGTCAGCTCGGTGTAGCCGCGCGCTGCGGCGCCCAGCCTGAACGAGGACACCAGCTGCAGCAACGCGTCGGACTGGGCCTTCATCGACTCGGTCGCAGCCGTCGCCTCTTCGACCAGCGTGGCGTTCTGCTGCACGACCTGGTCCATCTGGGTGACGGCCTGGTTCACCTGCTCGATGCCCGAGCTCTGTTCCTGGCTGGCGGCGGCGATCTCGGTGATCAGGTCGTTGACCTTCTGCACGGAGGCGACGATGTCCTCCATGGTGCGCCCGGCGGCATCGACGAGCTTGCCGCCCGCCTCCACCTGCGATACCGAGGTGCCGATCAGCGTCTTGATTTCCTTGGCCGCCTGCGCGCTGCGCTGCGCAAGGTTGCGCACCTCGGTGGCCACCACCGCGAAGCCGCGGCCCTGCTCGCCGGCGCGCGCGGCTTCCACCGCGGCATTGAGCGCCAGGATGTTGGTCTGGAAGGCGATGCCGTCGATCACGCCGATGATGTCGGAGATCCTCCGCGAGGACTCGGAGATGCCGCTCATCGTGCTCACCACCTGCCCCACCACGTCGCCGCCCTTGCGGGCCACCTGCGAGGCGCTGGCCGCCAGCAGGCTCGCTTCGCGGGCGTTGCTGGCATTCTGGGCCACCGTGGAGGTCAGCTCCTCGATGGAACTCGCCGTCTCCTCCAGCGTGCCCGCCTGTTCCTCGGTGCGCTGGGACAGGTCCACGTTCCCCTGCGCGATCTGGGAGCTCGTCTCCGCGACGGTCCGGGCTCCACCCGCGACCTGGCTCACCAGGTCGCGCAGGCGAGCCGTCATGTCGGCCAGCGCTCCCAGCAGCTGCCCCATCTCGTCCCGCGTTTTCGGCTGCACGTCGACACTGAGGTCGCCGCTGGCCACCCGCCGCGCCGCCTGCACCGCCTCGTCGAGCGGGCGGGTGATCGATCGCATCAGCAGCACCGAGAACAGCACCGCCAGCACCACGCCCAGCACGGACATCGCCGCCAGCACGTTGCGGCCCACGATCGCGGCCTGGTGCGCGGCAGCGGCGTCGTGCTCGACCTCCGTTCCGAAGTGATCCGCCATGGTCTTGATCGACTCGACATAGGTGCGCAGCGCCGGCAGCATGGCGCTGTCCATCAGGGCGGCGGCCTCGGCGGCATCGCCGGCCTTCTTCTTCTCCAGCACGCGCTGGCGCGCGGCAAGGTAGGCCTTGCGCTTCTCACCCACCGTGTCGAAAAGCTGCCGCGCCTGCCCGCTGTCCAGCAGCTTCTCGATCTGTGCCTGCAGCTCGGAGATGCGCTTGGTGGTCGCCTCGACCTCCGGCGTCAGCATGCGCCTGATTTCCTCGTCGTCCGAGCGGGTGAGCACGGTCGCGCGCACCGCGTTGGCGCGCGTGAACGACAGCCACTCGCCGACCAGGCGCTCCATGCGCAGGTTGATGGTCGCCAGCTCCGTGGTCTTGCGGTCCAGCTCCTGCAGGCGCAAGGTCGCCACCACCGTCATGGCGATGAACATCGCCACGAACAGGGCGAAGGCCAGCCCCAGGCGCATCCGGATGGTGAAGCCCCGGGAAACCGGTCCATGCATCGTTTCTTTCACGCTTGTCCCCCAACGTTGTTGAATTTCCTTGTCGCGGCCGGGCGGCCGCGACCTGCGCACCCCTGCTGCGAGCGCGAGGATTCCATATGCAACCCGCCGTTGCAATGAGTAACTCCCCACAGGTCGTGACTTCGCTCACGATTTACGGGACAACGAACTATTGAAAGCGAAGTTGTTCGTGAACTTGTGACGCTTGGCGCCTCCGGGATCCTCAACGGCAGTTGCATTCAGTAGCATCTCCGCCGACAGTCGCCCTGCCCGCCCTTAGGGAAACGGCTTAACAACGCATACGTAGGAGTTGGGACATGTACAAGGCAGTTCTTGCCATCG
>DASWUI010000210.1:0-3202 GCA_036401715.1 Ramlibacter sp.
CGGGGCACAGCTTGCCGCCCTCGCAGGTGAGGCCCGGCCGGTAGGACAGCTCGCCCACCAGGCGCGGGTACTTCGCCATCAGCTGGTCGACGCGCGCGACGGGCACGCCGCCGATGCCGGTGTGCGCCCAGATCAGGCGGACCTTCGCGCCCTGCGACGGCGTGTTCGCCATCAGCAGGTCGATCGCGGCATCGTCCACGTGCGCCAGCACCGCGAGGTCCTTCTCCTCCGCCAGCGCCATCAGCTTGCGCGCGACCGGCCCGTTGGCGTTGCCGGACTCGTACAGGTGGAACTCGCCCAGCCCGCGATACGGACCCGCCGCGGTGCCGCGCGCCAGCTCCGACTGGACCATCTCGTAGATGCTCTCGTCGCGGAACCAGTTGCCGTAGTCGGCGCGGTTGCGGTACAGGCGCACGAAAGGCACCACCGTCACGCCGGCCTGGCGCGTCTCGGGCGCCTGCGCGAGCGACTTGGTGCCGTCGTTCGGCCGGGAGTTGGCGATGACCGCGCGCACCCCGTTGCGCTGCATGCGCGAGAGCACGTCCGGCAGCGGGTGCGGGCCCTCGCTGCCGCTGAAGGCTTCCTCGTTGTAGTGCAGGTGGGCGTCGAACAGCGGTCCGGTGTATTCGGCGGCCGCGGCGGAGCCGGCGAAACACAGGGCGAGCAGCGCGTGGATCGCGGCTTTCGCCGGGATGACATTCAGTGCCGCCATGAACCGGCCGTGCACTCTCGCCATCAGCCCACGTGACGGGCGAAGAAGGCCAGCGTGCGCTCGCGCGCGAGCTTCGCCGCTTCCGCGTTCCAGGATCCGCGCTGGTCGCAGTTGAAGCCGTGGTTGGCGTGGTACACGTGCACCTCGACTTCCGGGTGCGCCTTCCTGAAGGCCTCCACGCTGTCCAGCGGGATCCAGTGGTCCTGGTCCCCGAAGTGCGCCAGGACCGGGCACTTCGGCTTGCGCGCGACTTCCTCGGGCGTCGTGACGCCACCGCCGTAGTAGGGCACGGCCGCGCTCAGCCCGTCGAGCGTGCAGGCCGAGCGCCAGGTCAGGAGGCCGCCGTAGCAGAAGCCCACGATGCCGACCTTGCCGGCCTGCGACGCATGCTGGATCGCCGCCCGGATGTCCTGCATCACGCCCGGGGCGGGCAGCGCCTCCACCGCGCTCTTGAGCGCCATGCCGGCCGTCATGTCGGCCTGCTCGTAGCCGAGGTCGACGTCCGGCTGCACGCGATGGAAGATCGCGGGCGCCACCGCGAGGTAGCCTTCGGCCGCGTAGCCGTCGGTCACGGAACGGATGTGCGAGTTCACGCCGAAGATCTCCTGGATCACGACGATGCCGCCCTTGGCTTTTCCCCTGGGCTGCGCGACATAGGCGGGGATGGCCTGTCCATCGGCTGCCTTGAGTTCTGTGAATTGGCCCACGTGAAGGTCTCCTGGTTGGAATGCAGGGGGCCGAGCTTCCCCCATCCGGCCCGGCGGCGTCAATCCGGGGCTTTTGTTCTAATCACGGCTGCTTGCCGCTGCGCGGCCGTGGAGGGATTCGAGTGGACGAAGTTCTGTTGGTCACCGGCGGCAGCCGGGGCATCGGCGCCGCGACGGCGGTGCTGGCCGCGCGCAAGGGTTTCGCCGTGGCGGTGAACTACACGCGCAACGCGGCGGCCGCCGAGCAGGTGGTGCACGCGATCCGCTCGGCCGGCGGCAATGCGATCGCCGTGCAGGGGGACGTCGCCGAAGAGGAGCAGGTGCTGGAGCTCTTCGCCCAGGTGGACAGCAAGCTGGGCCGCCTCACGGCGCTGGTGAACAATGCCGGCATCGTCGACCGCACTTCGCGCGTGGAGGACATGAGCCTGGAGCGCCTCAGGCGCATGTTCGACGTCAACGTGATCGGCAGCTTCCTGTGCGCGCGCGAGGCCATCAAGCGCATGAGCACGCGCCATGGCGGCAAGGGCGGCGCGATCGTCAACGTGTCCAGCGCCGCCGCTCGCCTCGGTGCACCCGGGCAGTACGTCGACTACGCGGCGTCCAAGGGCGCGATCGACACCTTCACCATCGGCCTGGCCAAGGAGGTCGCGCCCGAGGGCATCCGCGTCAACGCGGTCCGCCCGGGCCTGATCGAGACCGACATCCACGCTTCCGGCGGGCTGCCCGACCGCGTGCGCGAGCTCGCCCACCAGGTGCCGATGCAGCGCGGGGGCAGCGCCGAGGAAGTGGCGCACGCCATCGTCTGGCTGCTGTCGCCCGAGGCGAGCTACACCACCATGTCGCTGATCGAAGTGTCCGGGGGCCGCTGATGGCGATCACGACCTACTGGGAAGACCTGCAGCCCGGCTCGGTGCGCGAGCTCGGCACCACCTCGGTGGGCGCCGACGAGATCAAGGAATTCGCGGGCAAGTACGACCCGCAGCCCTTCCACCTGGACGAGGAGGCCGGCCGCCGGTCGCTGTTCGGCGGGCTGTGCGCCAGCGGCTGGCAGACCTGCGCGCTGGCGATGCGCCTGACGGTGGACAACATGCTGCGCGACTCCTCCAGCCTGGGCTCGCCGGGCCTGGAAAGCCTCAAGTGGCTCAAGCCGGTGTTTCCCGGCGACCGGCTTTCGCTGCGCCACACCATCCTGGAGTCGCGCGCGCTGCGCAAGCGGCCGGAGACCGGCATGGTGCGCTCGCGCTGGGAGATGTTCAACCAGGACGGCGAGAAGGTGCTGGAGATGGACGGCTACGGCTTTTTCGGCCGGCGCCATGCGGCCACCCCCGAGGAACTGGCGCGGATGGACGCGCAACGCACCGCGGCCTGAATGGAATTCAAGCCGCTCATCACCCTGCTGGCGATCGTCAATCCGCCGGCGATCATCCCCTTCTTCATCTACTACACGCAGGGGTTCTCCTCGGGGCAGCGGCGGCACACGGTCATCGTCGCCTCGATCACCGCCTTCCTGGTGATCGCGGCGAGCGCCCTGCTCGGCATCCGGATCCTGGAGTTCTTCAGCATCTCCCTGGCCAGCTTCCAGGTGGGCGGGGGCATGTTGCTGCTCACCAGCGCGCTGAACATGCTCAATGCGAAACCGGCCGAAGCCAAGCCGGCGACCAACGTGATGGAGGAAGGCGCGGAGAAGGCGGCCATGGGCGCCAGCATCGCGGTGGTGCCGCTGACGATCCCGCTGCTCACCGGGCCGGCCACGATGTCCACGGTGGTGATCTACGCCGAGCGG
>DASWUI010000211.1:0-4990 GCA_036401715.1 Ramlibacter sp.
GCCCATCGCCCTTCACGCGGGCGACGTGGTCGCGCTGCCCGCCGGCCATGCGCACCTGATCGGCAGCGGCCGCCAGCACGCGCCGGTGGACGCGCAGCATGCACTGCCCGTGAAGCTGCCCGAGCTGGCGCCGGCGCGCTATGGCGGCGACGGCGACGCCACGCTGCTGGTGTGCGGCTGGTTCGCGTACGAACGCGACGTGCCCAACCCGCTGCTGTCGGCGCTGCCGCCGGCGTTCCACGTCGCCTTGGCCCGCCGGCCTGCAGGCCCGTGGATCGAGCAGTCGATCCGCTATGCCTTGCAGGAAGCGGCGGCGGGCCAGCCGGGATCCACCGCGGTCGCGGCCAAGGTGGCCGAGTCGATGTTCGTCGAGACCCTGCGTGCCTACCTCGAGAACCTGCCCTCGCAGGAAAGCGGCTGGCTGGCCGGCCTGCGCGACCCGCAGGTGGGGCGCTGCCTGGCGCTGATGCATGCCCAGCCCGCGCGCGCGTGGTCGCTGGAGATGCTGGCGCAGGAAGTGCACGTCTCGCGCAGCGTGCTGGCCGAGCGCTTCAGCGAACTGCTGGGGATGCCGCCCATGCAGTACCTGAAGCGATCGCGGCTCGCCGTGGCCGCGCGCATGCTGTGCAGCGAGCGCAGCAACCTGGAGCAGGTGGCCGAGGCGGTGGGCTACGAATCGGTGGCTTCCTTCAGCCGCGCCTTCAAGGGGGAATTCGGGCTGCCGCCGGGCGTGTGGCGCAACATGGACGCGAACGGCGCCGCGCAGGGCGCGCGCGGCGCGCGGTCTGCTAGATTGCCGGCTGCAGATCGCACGGACACTCCTTGACGACCAGACCACCCCGCATCGGCCTCGCCCTGGGCAGCGGCTCCGCCCGCGGGTGGGCCCACGTGGGCGTCATCCGCACCCTGGAGCGCGCGGGCATCTCCGCCGACATCGTCTGCGGCACTTCGATCGGTTCCCTGGTGGGCGCGGCCTATGCGGCCGGCGACATCGAGCGGCTGGATGCGTGGGTGCGCGGGCTCACCTGGCAGCAGGTCATGGGCCTGATGGACGTGCGCCTGTCGGGCGGCCTGATCCGGGGCTCGCTGCTGGTCGAATTCTTCCGCTCCAAGTTCAGCGACCAGGGCATCGAGCACCTGCAGAAGAAGTTCGCGTGCGTGGCGACCGAGCTCACGAGCGGGCGCGAGGTCTGGCTGCAGTCCGGGTCCGTCGTCGATGCGGTGCGTGCCTCCGTGGCGCTGCCGGGGCTGCTGGCGCCGGTGGTGCACGAGGAAGGCCTGCTGGTGGACGGCGGCCTGGTCAATCCGGTGCCGGTGTCGCTGTGCCGCGCGCTGGGCGCGGACATCGTGATCGGCGTGGACCTGAACTGGGACCTGATCGGGCGCAAGAACCAGCTGCCCGCGGAAGTGAAGACCGAGGGCGGGCCGGCGGAAGCCGGCATGCTGGAAGCGCTGTTCTCCAAGTTCCGCGGCCCGCGCGAGCTCACGGGCGCGCTGCAGAACCCCTCGATGCTGGACGTGCTGACCACCAGCCTCAACATCATGCAGGTGCGCATCACGCGCAGCCGCCTGGCGGGCGAGCCGGCCGACTTGCTGATCCAGCCGCGGCTGTCGGGGATCGCCGCCATGGACTTCCATCGCGGCGCGGTGGCCATCGCGGAGGGCGAGCGGGCGACCGAGAAGGCCTTGCCGCTGCTGGAGGAGCTCCTGGGCTGACCGCGGCTTCGCGGGCCGCCGCAGGCCTGCACCACGCGATCCATTTGATCCATGTCATGCCGGCCTCGACCCGGCAGCCACGCCGGGCGCCCGCGCGTTAATGTTGCGCGCGAGGAGGACTCCACCATGCGCACCATCGCGCCGCTGCTCATCGCCCTGCTTGTCGCCGCCTGCGCCCCGCTGCGCTCCACGCACGAAGCGCCATCCAGCCACGGACCCCTGGTCTACTCCTGCGACGACGGCCTGACCCTGCGCGTGCGCCTCGCACGCGACGGCGCGCACGTCACCCTGCCCAGCGGCGAGCAGCTGTTCCTGCCGCAGCAATCGGGCGGTTCGTCCACGTACGGCACGTCGCAGCACCAATTGAGCGTGCAGGGCGGCGAAACCACGTGGCGCCCCGGCACGCGCGTGCCGGTGGCTTGCCGCGTGCAGCGCTGACCCGTCATCCCCGCGAAGGCAGGGACCCAAGGTTTCCCGGGAACCGTCATCCCCGCGAAGGCGGGGACCCAAGGCTTCCCCGGAACCGTCATCCCCGCGAAGGCGGGGACCCAAGGCTTCGTGGAAGCGGCTCGCTGGCTGCTTCACGTTCGACGCCCTGGACCCCCGCCTCCGCGGGGGTGACGGAAAAATCAGGACACCTGCACCACTTCCACCACTCGCCCTTTCGCAGCCACCGTCGTCCCGACGAGCAGCCGGAATTCCGTCCCCGCCGCAAGCTGGGGCCCGGCCACCTCAGGCCGCAGCAATTCAACCGCCACGGTCTCCCCCTGCTGCGCCGGCAGGGCACCCTCCACCCGCGCGCTGAACCCGCTGTTCCCCACGACCAGCGTGCAGTCGTTCCCCGCCGTGGCCAAGGCTGCCCGCAGGTCCGGAACCAGCCCGGTCGGCTCCAACTGCACCCGCAGGTGCGGCGTGAAAACGGACCCTGCGCGGAACCTGGCACCCAACCGCGGCGCCCGCCGCGGGATCTTCCGCACCAAGTACGCGACGAGGTTGCCGACGGCGGGCAGCCACAGCACCAGCAGCAAGGTGCCGATGTCGCGCAGCGTGGAAGGATCCGGCGCCACATTGCGGATCACCAGTCCCGCCGTGGCCAGCAGGAGCAGGGCGACCATCGCGAGGCGGCGGCGGGAGGGGGTGGCGATGAGGGCCATGGCGCATTGTGGGGCACCGGGCTTGAGTACTCCGGTACGGCCCGTGGTGGTGATGCAACCCCTCTTGCAGCGTCTTCTGGACCGGCGCCATCTGTCCCCTTAGGATCATCAGGACTTCAGGGAGAGGCTTTGGCCAGGAAAAGACGACAGAGCGTCGCCGAAAACGTGATGGATGCCGTCGCGCTGCTGCCATGGTGGGCGGGGCTCGCACTTGCGGCGGTGAGCTACGTGGCCTTCGGCGCGATCGCTGCGCAGCCAGTCACGCCCCCCGACCCCAGGCAAATCGCCGCCGCCTTGCCGGGCATGTACCTGCGTGGGATTGCGCGACCGCTGCAGATTGTCGTGCCTCTGATGTGCGTGTTCGGGGCACTGGTATCGTTTCTTCGCCGCAGGAAGCGGCAAGCGCTCGTCGTGAACACGACCGCTTCGAGCAGTGCGGATGCCTTGAACGGCATGAGCTGGCAAGAGTTCGAGATGCTCACGGCGGAAGCGTTTCGGCTTCAGGGCTTTGAAGTCACGGAGCAGGGCGGGGCCCGGCCGGATGGCGGTGTCGATCTCGTCGTCCGCCGAACCAAGGAAACCTTCCTGGTTCAGTGCAAGCAGTGGCGCGCGTACAAGGTCGGGGTCGATGTCGTGCGCGAACTGTACGGAGTGATGGCTGCCCAGGGCGCCGCAGGCGGGTTCGTCGTGACTTCCGGCAAGTTCACCGAGGAGGCGCGGGCCTTCGCCGAGGGGCGGAACGTCCGCTTGATCGACGGCGCCAGACTTTTTGGCCTGCTGCAACAGGCAAGGGCCTCGCTGGCCGGGGCCGACCCATGGCGACCGCCCGTTCCTCCCGCACACGGAGCTGCGCCCGCACCCGCATCGCCGCGTTGCCCCAAGTGCAGCTCGCCCATGGTGCGGCGCACCGCGAAAAAAGGGGAGAACACCGGAACACAGTTCTGGGGTTGCTCCAAGTTTCCGGCCTGCTACGGCACGCGCGCTTAGCTCCTTGCCGCCCGCTATTTCGTCCAGCTGTCCTTCAATCCCGTGACGCGATTGAACACGGGAGCGCCGTCGCTCGGCCGGTGATCCTTCCTGTCCGCCACGAAGTAGCCGTGCCGCTCGAACTGGAACTTCTCGTCGCCACGCGCATTTCCCAATGACGGCTCCACATAGGCCGTCACGACCTGCAGGCTCTCGGGGTTGATCTCCTCCAGGAAGTCCTTCTCCCCGGTCCCCGGCTGGGGCACCGAGAACAAGCGGTCGTACAGCCGCACTTCCGCCTTCACGCCATCGGCCACGCCCACCCAGGTGATGTTCCCCTTCACCTTCACGGCATCCGCGCCCGGCGTCCCGCTCTTGGTATCGGGCACCAGCTTCGCCTGCACTTCCGTCACGCGCCCCGAGGCATCGCGCGAGGCGCCGATGCACTCCACCACATGGCCGTACTTCATCCGCACCTTGTTTCCCGGGAACAGGCGGAAGAAGCCCTTCGGCGGCGTCTCCTCGTAGTCGGTGCGCTCGATCCACAACTCGCGCCCGAACATGAACTCCCGCTTGCCGCGCTCCGGCGCATGCGGATGCACGGGCGCGCTGCAGGGGTCCAGGTGGCCCGCGCCCATCAGCTCGTCCCAGTTGGTGATGACCATCTTCACCGGGTCCAGCACCGCCATCGCGCGCGCCGCCTTCGGGTCGAGGTCGTCGCGCAGCGCGCCTTCCAGGATGCTGTAGTCGATCCAGCTGTCCGCCTTGCTCACGCCGATGCGGTCGGCGAACAGGCGCAGCGACTCCGGCGTGTAGCCGCGCCGGCGCAGGCCCACGATGGTCGGCATGCGCGGGTCGTCCCAGCCGCTCACGTGCTTCTCGTCCACCAGCTGCTTCAACTTGCGCTTGCTGGTCACCACGTAGGTGAGGTTCAGGCGCGCGAACTCGTACTGGCGCGGGTGCGGCGTGTTGACCAGTCCCCCTTCGCTCAATCGGTCCAGCAGCCAGTCGTAGAAGGGCCGCTGGTCCTCGAACTCCAGCGTGCACAGGCTGTGGGTGATGTTCTCCAGTGCGTCCTCGATCGGGTGCGCGAAGGTGTACATCGGGTAGATGCACCACTTGTTGCCCGTGTTGTGGTGCTCCGCATGCTTGAT
>DASWUI010000212.1:0-10023 GCA_036401715.1 Ramlibacter sp.
AGCAGGACGAAGCGCTTGGCCCCGCCGCCGTCCTTGCTCATCAGGTACTCGACCGCCGGGATTGCCTGCTGGTTGGGCGCGGCCCCCGTGTAGAACACGTTCCTGGACAGTTCCTCGCCTTCGTACTGCACCGGGTAGAACAGCAGGCCATCGAGCTCCTCCACCACCGGCAGCACCGACTTGCGGCTCACCGAGGTCCAGCAGCCGAAGATCACGGCGACCTTGTCCTGCGTCAACAGTTGCCGCGTCTTCTCGGCGAACAGGGGCCAGTTCGAGGCAGGATCGACCACCACCGGCTCGAGCTTGCGGCCGAGCACGCCGCCCTTGGCGTTGATCTCGTCGATCGCCATCAGCGCCGTGTCCTTCAGCACCGTCTCCGAGATGGCCATGGTGCCGGACAGGCTGTGGAGGATGCCGACCTTGATCGGCTCCTTGGACTGGGCGAAGGCGACGCCGGTGGCGGCCAGCGCGACGGCCGCGGTGAGGGCCTGGAGGGTGAAACGACGTTGCATGTGGGCTCCGTGAGGGAAAAGTGGAAACGCCAGGCCATGCTAGGGATGCCCTCCTTCGCGGGCCATACGACACATGGCGTACGGCCGCGCCGCTTCGCGTTTCGCGGCGGCCCCGCGCGCTACCGACAGCCGCCGTCGTCCGTGTCCGACACGCCGCGCGCGCGCGGCACGGCCCAATAAGGCGCAATGCATGCCATCCAGCGAGGCGCGACGATGTCCCTGATGTCCCAGTTCTCCCCCAGCGTCACCAACATGATCCGGCTGGACCACACGCACGTGCTGACGGCGTTCCACCAGTACGAGATCGGTTCGTCCGAGCGCCTCAAGCGCGGGCTGGTGGACAACGTCTGCCTGGCCATCGAGATCCACGCCCAGCTGGAAGAGGAGATCTTCTACCCGGCGCTGCGCGTGGTGGCGGACAACGAGATCCTGCGCAAGAGCACGCCCGAGCACGACGAGATGCGCGGGCTGATCTCCCGGCTGCGCAACATGCCGGTGAGCGACCCCGCCTTCGACGACACCTTCTTCGAGCTGATGCGCCACGTGATGCACCACGTGGCCGACGAGGAGACGCTGCTGCTGCCCGCGGCGGAACGCCTGCTGCCGGACCAGCTGTCGGAGCTGGGTGCGCAGATGACGAAGCGGCGCCTGGAGCTGGCCGGCCCGCGGGCGCCCGAACTGGCCAGCAGCATGGCCCGCTCCATGAGCACCGGCACCCTGGTGGGGATCGGCAGCGCCATGCTGGCCGGCGCCTACCTGCTGACCCGCCACCGCAACGGGGACCGGCTCGCCGCGGCGCGCCACCGCTTCTCGCGCGCCCTCTGATCCGCGTCAAACTTCGACAGTGAGTACGTAGTAACCGCGACGCCCGCGGTGGGGCGGGGCTTGGACAATTCAGGGTTTTCCCTAGTCCAGACCCCATGCTTGCTCCGCCCGCTCCCGGCACCCTGGCCAAGGCCAGCCGCCGCCCCCCCTACCGCTCCCTGTATGTCCAGGTCCTGGCCGCCGTCGTGGCCGGCGTCCTGCTGGGCCACTTCTACCCGGCGCTCGGCGCGGACATGAAGCCCCTGGGCGACGCGTTCATCAAGCTCATCAAGATGATGATCGCCCCGATCATCTTCTGCACCGTGGTGGTCGGCATCGCCGGCATGGAGGACATGAAGAAGGTCGGCAAGACCGGCGGCCTGGCCCTGCTGTACTTCGAGATCGTCAGCACCCTGGCCCTGGTGATCGGCCTGGTGGTGGTGAACGTGCTGCAACCCGGCGCGGGCATGAACGTCAATCCCGCGACCCTGGATACCAGGGGCATCGCCGCCTATACGGCGCCCGGCAAGATGGGGAGCACCACCGACTTCCTGATGGGCGTGATCCCCGGCACGATCGTCGACGCCTTCGCCAAGGGCGACATCCTGCAGGTCCTGCTCATTTCGGTGATGTTCGGTTTCGCCCTGCACCGCTTCGGCGGCCGCGGCACCCTGGTCTTCGACACGATCGAGAAGACCTCGCACGTGCTGTTCACCATCGTGGGCTTCATCATGAAGGTGGCCCCGGTGGGCGCCTTCGGCGCCATGGCCTTCACCATCGGCAGGTACGGCCTGGGCTCGCTGTTCTCGCTGGGCAAGCTGATGGGCGCGTTCTACCTGACCTGCCTGCTGTTCATCTTCGTGGTCCTGGGCGCCATCGCCCGCGCCCACGGCTTCTCCGTCTGGAAGCTGATCAGGTACATCAAGGAGGAACTGCTGGTCGTGCTGGGCACCTCCTCGTCCGAGACCGTGCTGCCCCGCATGATGGAGAAGATGGAGAACCTCGGCGCGAAGAAGAGCACCGTGGGCCTGGTGATCCCCACCGGCTACTCCTTCAACCTCGACGGCACCTCCATCTACCTGACGATGGCGGCCGTGTTCATCGCGCAGGCGACCAACACGCCCATGACGCTGACGCAGCAGCTGACGCTGCTGGCCGTGCTGCTGCTCACGTCCAAGGGCGCCGCCGGCATCACCGGCAGCGGCTTCATCGTGCTGGCCGCGACCCTGTCCGCGGTGGGCGAAGTGCCGGTGGCCGGCCTGGCACTGATCCTGGGCATCGACCGCTTCATGTCGGAAGCGCGCGCGCTCACCAACCTGATCGGCAATGGCGTGGCGACGCTGGTCGTCGCCAAGTGGACCGGCGACCTGGACATGGCGCAGCTGAAGGCGCACCTGGAGCATCCGACGCAAGAGGAAACCGAGGAGCCGGAGGAGATGCACGAGGCGGTGGACGCGCACATGCATGTGCGTCCGCGGCAGGTTTCGGTCTAGTCGCGCGCGTGGTGTCGCGGTTCGCCCCCGGGCTCACCGCGACCTGCGTCCGGCGGTAGGTCGTGGTGAGCGGCGCAGCCCGAACCGTGACGCCCTGCGTACCAGAACTCGCCGCGGCACGGAACCCAGGCAAGCCGCATCCGTCGCGGCCGACCGACAGCGAGGCCTTGGCGCTGTCGGCCCGCTGCGACAGGCGGGCACCGTTACATGCGATTCGTGCTGAAGTGCGCAGGCCGCGCGCGCCCGCGTTCCTAAACTGCGCGCATGAATGCTGAGCTCCTCGAGCATCCCGAAGAACTGCAGCGCATGCACGCGGTGGCGACACCGGCGGCGCGCCTGCGCGTGATCCGGCAGCGCCTGGCCGGCGCGCATGGCGAGCTGGGCTCGACCCGGCTCGTCACCGTGGTCTCGGCGGTGGAAGCGCTGGCCCGCTCGCTGGTCGTGCACTCGGCGGGCCGGCCGGCCAGCACGGCCGAAATGCGGCACCGGCAGGTGCGCAACACCGGTCCCGTGGAACTGGTGGAGGAGGTGCTTCGGCTGCGCGGCGCCAAGGCCGGCGCCCAGCACTTCGAGCGCGACGACTGGGAGCTGTTCGAGGTGGCCACGCGCTACCGCGACCTGATCGTGCACGAGTGCACCACCATCGGCCCGGACCGGCACCCGCACCTGATCGCGGCCAGCGAGACGGTGCTGCGCGGACTGGTCGAACTCGCCGGACTCGACGCCGGGCCCAAGGCCGTGCGCTGACCCTCAGCGCAGCAGCGACACCGCCGCGGCCGCCAGGCCGAGCCCCACGGCGACCGCCGCCGGCACCACGGGCGTCTGCGCCATGGGCTGGACGCGGCGCAGCCACAGCGTCACGTACAGCGAGGGGACCGCGGTGGCCAGCACCACCGTCAGCGCCGCCCAGGCGGCCCAGCCCTGTCCCTGCGACAAGGGCAGCAGCAGCCAGAGCGTCACCAGCCCGGAAGCGAGGAAGCCGCCGCCGACGATGCGCAGCATGCCCAGGATGATGGCTTGCAAGCCCGGCTCCAGCTGCTCCCAGGAGCGGCCCGCCACCTGCGCGTGGTACGGCATGAACGTCCGGGTGAGCAGGTAGCGCAGGCCGAACAGGAGCGCGATGGCGGCCGACAGGCCGAAGAGTGCGAGCTGGAGGGCGAGCATGTTGGCTCCCTGGTCAGGCAGGAACATGCATCCTACGCGTGCTTCCGCTGCATGTCATTGCGGGCTCGACCCGCAATCCACTGCCTTCCGTTCGCTGGGGTCCGCTTCGCTCACCGCCAGCCTGCGCGGCTGCCGCAGGCTGGCGGCGAGGCTTGGCCGAACCCCAGGGCGCAGCCTCCTAGCCCTCGAACTGCGGATGCAGCTGCCGGATCCGGTTCATCGCCATGCCGGCGGCCGCCGTGCGCGTCTCCACGCCCAGCTTCACGAAGATGCGCTCCAGGTGCTTCTTCACCGTCGCGGGGCTGGCGCCCAGGATGTCGGCGATGTCGCGGTTGATCTTGCCCTTGACCACCCAGTAGAGCACCTCGGCCTCGCGCGCGGTGAGCCGGAAGGCGAGGCTCATGGACGCGATGATCGCCGCGTCCGAGACCTCGCGCATCACGATCAGCCAGTCGTCGTCGCCGGTCTGCCGGTGCAGCCGGATCGACAGCCGCCGCGCTCCGAGTTCGGCCGCCAGCCGCGGCGGCTCCACCTGGCGCTGCGCTTCGGCGAGGTGGCGGCGCAGCCACTGCAGGATGGCCGGCGGCGTCTCCGGCGCGCTGGTGCCGTAATAGGTTTGCAGCAGCTCGCGCGCCAGCGGCGTCTGCCACATGAGGCGGCCGTCGCTCGCGCGCACCGCGATGCTGGCGTAGCCGAAGGCATCCAGCGCATTGCGCGTCTGGCGCGCCAGCCGCGCGCCCTGCAGGTGCACGCCCATGCGCGCGAGCACTTCCTTGGGCTTGATCGGCTTGGTCACGTAGTCCACGCCGCCGGCCTCCAGCGCCGCGACCAGGTGCTCCGTCTCCGTCAGGCCGGTCATGAAGATGATGGGGATGTGCGCCGTCTTCGCTTCGGCCTTCAGGCGGCGGGCGACCTCGAAGCCGTCGAGTCCCGGCATCATCGCGTCCAGCAGCACGATGTCGGGCACGGCCTGCGCGGCGCGCTGCAGCGCGGCCTCGCCGCTGGTGGCCACGAGCACCGTGTAGCCGGACTCGTCCAGCGCGTCGTGCAGCACCGACAGGTTGTCGGGCACGTCGTCGACCACCAGCACGACGTCGCTGTCGGCGCGGTCCGGCATGCCCTTCATCGCATCGCTCCCTCGGATTGCGCGCCGGCCAGCGCCCGGCCGATCGCCTCGAACTGGAACTGGCGGGCCAGCTCGCGCATCGCCGCGGTGAAGTCGCCGCACCGCGGCTGCGCGAGCTCGATCGCCTCGAGCTGGTTCAGGATGCCGCGGTAGTAACCGAGCTGCACCGCGTTGCGCAGCGGCGCGAGCAGCTCGGCGCGCGGCCAGTGCCAGTCGGCGGGCGCGGCGGGCGGCGGGGCGGCGGCAGCGGCCGGCTCCTGCAGCCATTGCAGCCCCAGCTGGCGCTCCAGCCAGTCCAGCAGTTCGCTGTGCCGCACCGGCTTGAGGATGAAATCCTCGGGCCGGATGCCGCCGTCGTTCTCCAGGCCCTTGTCGAAGGCGTTGGCCGACACCACGGCCAGCTTGGCGCGCAGGTGCTCCATGCGGCGCATGCGCCGGATCGTCTCCCAGCCGTCGATGCCGGGCATCGCCAGGTCCACCAGCACGGCGTCCGGCTGCAGGCCGGCGGCCAGCAGGTCCAGCGCGTCGTGGCCGCTGGCGGCCGTGCGCAGCTCGAAGCCGAGGGGCTCCAGCAGCGCCACCAGCAGTTCGCGGTCGGCTTCCTCGTTGTCCACCACCAGGATGCGGCGGCGCACCCCCTGGTAGCCGCGCCGCGCCACGACGGGTGCCTGCGCGGGCAGAACCGCCGCATGCACCTCGGGCAGGAAAAGCCGCACCTTGAACACCGAGCCCGCGCCGGGCGTGCTGCTGGCGCACAGCTCGCCGCCCATGAGGTCGGCCAGCATCTTGGCGATGGTGAGCCCCAGGCCCGCGCCGGGCGCGGAGTGGCTGGCGCTGTTGCCGCGGGCGAAGGGCTCGAAGACCTGCGCGAGTTCCTGCGCGCTCATGCCCGGGCCGGTGTCCTGCACCTCCACCACGGCCATCTCGCGCGCATGGCGCACGCGGAACACCACCTGGCCGGATGCCGTGAACTTGATCGCATTGCCCAGCAGGTTGATGAGGATCTGGCGCACCCGCTTCTCGTCGGCGCGCACCACCTCGGGCAGGTTGCCTTCGGCCTCGAAGCGGAAGGCGAGCCCCTTGGCGGCCGCCTGCAGCTCGAACAGGCCGGCGAGTTCGTGCACGAAATCGGCGAAGCGCATCGGCCTGACGTTGAGCGTCAGCTTGCCGGACTCGATGCGGGCGATGTCCAGCGTGCCCTCGATCAGCGACAGCAGGTGCTCGCCGCCGCGCTTGATCACGTGCACCCCGTGCTTGCGGTGCGCCGGGATGGAGGCGTCCTCGCCCATCAGCTGCGCGTAGCCCAGGATGCTGTTCAGGGGCGTGCGCAGTTCATGGCTGATGGCGCTGATGTAGCGGCTCTTGGCCTGGTTGGCCTGTTCCGCCGCGTGCCGCGCCTGTTCGGCGGCCTGCTTGGCCTGCTGCAGCGCCTCGTCGGTCCGGCGGTGCGAGTCGATCTCGCGCAGCAGCAGGTGGGCCTGCCGGTTCGACTCCTCCTGCGCCACCTGCCGGCTCTTGTGCGCCAGCACCAGCCACCAGGCGACGATGCCGGCCACCACCAGCAGGGCGAAGTAGGCCTTGGCGAAGGTGGCGCGCAGCGCTTCCACCGCGACGTGCTGCGCCGACTGCAGCTCCTGGTGGTACAGCAGGCCGAACAGCGCGGCCAGCAGCGGCGCGATCACCAGCATCAGCAGCAGGAAGTGGCCGAGCCCGGTGTCGAGGTAGGGCCACACGCGGCGGGGCAGCAGCCGGCGCAGCGTGGCGGACCACTGCGCCGACAGGCTCGCGTGCGGCTTGCACAGGTCGCCGCAGCGCGCATCCAGCGTGCAGCACAGGGAGCAGATCGGCCCCTGGTAGGCGGGGCAGTGCGCCATGTCCGGGCCCTCGTATTCGCGCTCGCAGATCACGCAGTGGCGGGCGGCGAGGCGGCGGTACCGGCCCTCGGGCGCCCGTGCCACGTAGTAGCGCCCGCGCGTGCCCCAGGCGATCAGCGGCGCGGCCACGAAGGCCACGCCCATGGCGATCAGCGCGGAGAAGGCCTGCGCGCCGGGCCCGAACACGCCGAGGTAGGCCGTGATGGACAGCGCCGATGCCAGCGCCATCGCACCGACGCCCACCGGGTTGATGTCGTACAGGTAGGCGCGCTTGAACTCGATGCCTTTCGGCGAGAGCCCCAGCGGCTTGTTCACCACCAGGTCCGCCACCACCGCCATCATCCAGGCGATCGCGATGTTGGAGTACAGCCCCAGCACCTCGCCCAGCGCCTGGAACACGTTCATCTCCATCAGCATGAAGGCGATCAGCGTGTTGAACACCACCCAGACGACCCGGCCGGGGTGGCTGTGCGTCAGGCGCGAGAAGAAGTTGGACCACGCCAGGGAGCCCGCGTAGGCGTTGGTGACGTTGATCTTCAGCTGCGAGACCACCACGAACAGCGCGGTCGCCGCGACCGCCCAGCCGTAGTGCGGGAACACGTATTCGTAGGCGGCCAGGTACATCTGGTTCGGATCGACCGCGCGGTCCACCGGCACCATGTGGCGGATGGCCAGGTAGGCGAGCAGCGCGCCGCCCAGCATCTTGGCCACGCCCAGCACCACCCAGCCGGGGCCCCCGGCCAGCACGCCGGCCCACCACGCCGCGCGATTGCGCGCGGTGCGCGCCGGCATGAAGCGCAGGTAGTCGGCCTGCTCGCCCATCTGCGTGATGAGCGCGATGCCCACGGTCAGGGCGGCACCAAACAAGTGCAGGTCGAAACCGCCCGCCTGCGATTTCTCCCCGGCATAGTGCGTCACCCCGGCGAACGCACCAGGATCGCGCACCAGCACGTACACGAAAGGCACCACCAGCATCACCAGCCAGAGGGGCTGCGTCCACACCTGCAGCCGGCTGATGGCCGAGACGCCGTGCGTGACCAGCGGGATCACCGCCAGCGCGCACAGCAGGTAGCCCCAGCTCGGGGGGATGCCCAGCGCCAGCTCCAGCGCATAGGCCATGACGGCCGCCTCCAGCGCGAAGAAGATGAAGGTGAAGGACGCGTAGATCAGCGAGGTGAGCGTCGAGCCGATGTAGCCGAAGCCGGCGCCGCGCGTCAGCAGGTCCATGTCGACGCCGTAGCGCGCGGCGTAGATGCTGATCGGCAGCCCGGCCAGGAAGATGATCAGCCCGGTGGCCAGGATCGCCCAGAAGGCATTGAGGAAGCCGTACTGCACCAGCAGCGTGGCGCCCACGGCCTCCAGGATCAGGAAGGATGCGGCGCCGAAAGCCGTATTGGCCACCCGCCAGGTCGACCACTTGCGAAAGCGCTGCGGCGTGTAGCGCAGCGCGTAGTCCTCCATGGTCTCGCTGGCGACCCAGGTGTTGTAGTCACGGCGCACCTTCACCACGCGCTGCGGCGCGTCGTGCGGGTGCACGGGATGGATGGGGATGGTGGGGCCCACGGCGGCTTCGTGCAGGTTCCATGCCGGCCCCCGTCCTCCCCGCGCAGGCGGGGACCCAAGGCGTCCAGAACTCGCCGCGCGCCGCGAGAAGCGCCGGCAGCCTTGGGTTCCCGCCTGCGCGGGAATGCCGGACACAGGCCCGGCTCTTGCAAGCACGCCCTCTCATGGAACTCACCCCCCGCGAAAAGGACAAGCTGCTGCTGTTCACCGCCGCCCTGGTGGCGGAGCGCCGGCTGGCCCGCGGCCTGAAGCTCAATTACCCGGAGGCCATGGCCCTGATCTCCGCGGCCGTGATGGAGGGCGCGCGCGACGGCAAGTCGGTCGCGCAGCTGATGAGCGAGGGCCGCACGGTGCTGACCCGCGCCGACGTCATGGAAGGCATCGCCGAGATGATTCCCGAGATCCAGGTGGAAGCCACCTTTCCCGACGGCACGAAGCTCGTGACCGTGCACCAGCCCATCGTCTGAGGACCCGCCATGCGCCTGCTGCCCCCCGCCCTCGCCGCCCTCCTGTCCGCGCTCGCCACCGGCGCCCATGCGCATGCCGGCCACGCCGCCGCGCAGCCCTGGCACTGGCATGCCACCGACACCTCCGGCTTCGTGATGGTCGCCGTGCTGGCGGGCCTGGCCTTCTGGCTCTCGCGCGGCGAATGACGATGATCCCGGGCGAACTGATCACGGACGCGGGGGACCATCCGCTCAACCCGGGCCGCCGCACTGCGGTGCTCGTGGTGCAGAACACCGCCGACCGGCCGATCCAGGTGGGCTCGCACTACCACTTCGCGGAAACGAACGGCGCGCTGCAGTTCGACCGCGCCGCCGCGCGCGGCATGCGGCTGAACATCGCCTCCGGCACCGCCGTGCGCTTCGAGCCCGGGCAGCAGCGGACGGTGGAGCTGGTGGACTACGCCGGCGATCGCACCATCCACGGCTTTCGCGGCCTCGTGCAAGGAAAGCTCTAGCCCATGGCCACCCTCCCCCGCCGCGCCTACGCGGAAATGTTCGGCCCCACGCAGGGCGACCGCGTGCGCCTGGCCGACACCGAGCTCGTGATCGAGGTCGAGGACGACTACACCCTGCGCGCCGGCGGCTACGGCGAGGAAGTGAAGTTCGGCGGCGGCAAGACCATCCGCGACGGCATGGCGCAGTCCCAGCGCACGCGGGCGGAAGGCGCAATGGACACGGTGCTGACCAACGCACTGATCCTGGACCACTGGGGCATCGTCAAGGCCGACATCGGGCTGAAGGACGGTCGCATCGCCGCCATCGGCAAGGCCGGCAACCCCGACACGCAACCGGGCGTGGACATCGTCATCGGCCCCGGCACCGAGATCATCAGCTGCGAGGGCAGCATCGTCACCGCCGGCGGCATCGACAGCCACATCCACTTCATCGCCCCGCAGCAGATCGAGGAAGCGCTCTACTCCGGCATCACCACCATGCTGGGCGGCGGCACGGGCCCGGCCCACGGCACGCTCGCCACGACAT
>DASWUI010000213.1:0-1926 GCA_036401715.1 Ramlibacter sp.
CTCGCGCATCGCCCTGGCCATCGCCGTCACCACCAGCCGGCTGGGCGAGGCCCAGACGCTGATCTTCGACGAGGTGGATTCCGGCGTCGGCGGCGCGGTGGCCGAAACCGTGGGCCGCCTGATGAAGCAACTGGGGCGCGACCGCCAGGTGCTGGCCGTCACCCACCTGCCGCAGGTGGCGGCCTGCGCCGACCACCACCTGGTGGTGGCCAAGCAGGCGCAGGCCGGCGGCGTCAGCAGCACCGTGGCCCCGGTGGAAGGCGAAAAGCGCGTGGCCGAGATCGCGCGCATGCTGGGCGGCGAGCGCCTGTCCGGCACCACGCTGGCCCACGCGAAGGAAATGCTGGGCGACGCCGCGGCGGCGCCGGGAAGCTGAGCCGCCCGTGTCGCTCGAACTCGTCCTCATCACCGGCATGTCGGGCTCCGGCAAGTCGGTGGCGCTGCGCGCGCTGGAGGACGCCGGCTACTTCTGCGTGGACAACCTGCCGCCCGAACTGCTGCTGGAGTTCGTCGCGCTGGAGGACCGCAACCAGCGCCGGCGGGTGGCGATCGCGATGGACGTGCGCACCGCCAACTCGCTGCCCCAGGTGCCCGCGCACCTGCAGGAGCTGATGCGGCAGGGGCATGCGGTGCGGCCGCTGTTCCTGGACGCCGCCACCGACACGCTGGTGCGGCGCTTCTCCGAGACCCGCCGCCGGCACCCGCTGTCCAAGACCACCACCGGCCTCGACGGCGACCAGCACCGCGCGGTGGTCGAGGCGATCGAGCTGGAGCGCGAGCTGCTGGCGGACCTGCGCGAGCACGCGCACGTGATCGACACCAGCGTGCTGCGCGCCGCGCAGCTGCAGGAATACGTCAAGTCGCTGCTGGCGGCGCCGCTGGCGCAGATGACGCTGGTGTTCCAGTCCTTCTCGTACAAGCGCGGGATCCCCGTGGACGCCGACTACGTGTTCGACGTGCGCATGCTGCCCAACCCGCACTACGAGCCGGAGCTGCGCGACCTGACCGGGCAGGACGAGCCGGTGATCGCCTACCTGCAGAAAAGCCAGGAAGTCGAGGACATGTACGGGGACATCTGCGCGTTCCTGGACCACTGGCTGGAGCCGCTGGCGCGCAACCACCGCAGCTACGTGACGGTGGCGATCGGGTGCACCGGCGGGCAGCACCGCTCGGTGTACCTGGTGGAGCGGCTGGCGCAGGAATTCGGGGAGCGGTGGGCGACCCTGAAGCGGCATCGGGAGATCGGGAACCGCTGAGGGGGTGGTGTCGTGGTGCGCGCGAAGCCGCACCGCGACACCCGGCACGCGCACGAACCGCAGCGCTACGACCCCGCGCCTTCCAGGAACCGCCGCACCGGCGCCGGCAAGCCCAGCGCCGGCCACTCCCGCGCGCCGAACCACGCGCCCTGCGCCGACCCCCACGCCGCCGGCACCACCGCCCGCACCGGATGCAGATGCAGGTCCTTGTGCGTCAACACGTGCACGAAGGGCTCGACGTCCCGCAGCTGCGCCCGCACCCGCTGCGGCACCGCCTCCTCCAGCGCATCCCTGCTGCCGAACACCGGCAGGCAATACAGCCCCGCCCACACCCCCGGCGTCGGCCGTTTCTGCAGCCACACCGAACCATCCCCCGCCTGCGCGTGCAGCAGCCACAGCGACTCGGCCCCGCGCTTGAGCTTGCGCGTCTTCACGGGATAGCCCTCCGGCCGCCCCTCCTTCGCCGCCGCGCATTGCGGCTGCACCGGGCACAGCAGGCAGCTCGGGTTGCGCGGCAGGCACACCGTGGCGCCGATGTCCATCAGCCCCTGCGTGTAGCGCGGCATGTCCTCCTGCAGCGCGCGCGTGGGCAGGAGGTCGCGCGCATGGTCCCACAGCTTGCGCTCGCTCGCGCCCAGGCTCAGGTCCTCGCCGAAGGCCAGCACGCGCG
>DASWUI010000214.1:0-6591 GCA_036401715.1 Ramlibacter sp.
TGCATGAGGTCGAGCACATGGTCGGTCCAGCGGATCAGATGCCCCAGCACCGGCAGGCGCTTCATGCGCACGCTCGGCGGGTCTTTCCACACCGACGACAGCATCGGGTCGAGCGTGAAGCTGACGAACATCGAGATCAGCACCGCCGCCACGATGGTCACGCCGAATTCGTGGAAGAACTTGCCGATGATGCCGCCCATGAAGCCGATGGGCAGGAACACGGCGACGATCGAGAAGGTGGTGGCCAGCACCGCCAGGCCGATCTCCTGGGTGCCGTCCATGGAGGCCTGGTAGGGCGGCTTGCCCATCTGCACGTGGCGCACGATGTTCTCGCGCACCACGATCGCGTCGTCGATCAGCAGGCCCACGCACAGCGACAGCGCCATCAGCGTCACCATGTTGATGGAGAAGCCGAAGGCGTACATGAACAGGAAGGTGCCGACCAGCGCGATGGGCAGGGTCAGGCCGGTGATGACCGTGGAGCGCCAGGAGTTCAGGAACAGGAACACGATCAGCACGGTGAGCAGGGCGCCTTCGATCAGCGTCCGCCGCACGTTGTCCACCGACACGCGGATCGGGCGCGAGGCGTCCGTGACCGGCTCCAGCCGCACCCCGCCCGGCAGCTGCGCCTGCATCTCCTGCATCGCCGCCTGCAGGCCGTCGATCACGGCGATGGTGTTCTCGTCCTGCGATTTCTGCACCTGCAGCAGCAGCGTGCGCTGGCCGTTGTAGAGGGCCAGGCTCTCGACTTCCTGGCCGCCGTCGGAGACGCGCGCGACCTGGTCGACGCGCACCGGGGCGCCGTTGCGGCGCGCGACGATGATGCGGCCGAAGTCCTCGGGCCGCTGCATGCGCGCGTCGATCTGCACCACGCGCTCCTGCGCCTGCGAGCGGATGGCGCCCACCGGCAGGTCCTGGTTCTCGCTGCGCACGGCGCTGACCACCTGGTCGGCGGTGACGCCCACCGCTTCCATGGCGGCGGGGTTGAGGTAGATGTTGATCTCGCGCCGGGTGCCGCCCACCAGCGTGACCGAGCCGACGCCGCGCACGTTCTCCAGCCGCTTCTTGAGCACCTGGTCGGCCCAGTTGGTCAGCTCCACCGCCGTCATGGCGCGCGCGCCCTTGCCCGCGTCCGGCAGCACGGCCAGCGACCAGATCGGGCGGCTGGCCGGGTCGAAGCGCAGCACGCGCGGCTCCTTGACCTCGGTGCGGAAGGTGGGCCGGACCGCCGCGATCTTCTCGCGCACGTCCTCGGCGGCCTTGCGGCCGTCGATGTGCAGCTGGAACTCGATCACCACCAGCGACTGGTTCTCGAAGCTGCGCGAGGTGAGGGCGTTGATGCCGGCGATGGAGTTCACCGCCTCCTCGACCTTCTTGCTGACCTCGCTCTCGACGATCTCGGGCGAGGCGCCCGGGTACTCGGTCTGCACGACCACGACGGGGAAGTCGATGTTGGGGAACTGGTCGACCTTCAGCCGCTGGTACGCGAACAGGCCCAGCACCACGATGGCGAGCATCACCATCGTGGCGAACACGGGATTCTTCAGGCTGACGCGGGTGAACCACATGGCGTGCTGCGGGCTCGGGGTCAGGGACTCGGGGCCTTGCTCCCTCTCCCGCTCGCGGCAGAGGGCTGGGGTGAGGGCCCCGCCGTGAACTTCACCAGGGTCCCCTCCCGCAACGGCCCCACATGCCCCCGGATCACCACCGCTCCCGGCTGCACTCCCGTCACCGCGACCCAGCTGTCCTTGTCCGCCTCGCCGCGGGCGCCGGTCTCCACCGCCAGGTGGGCGACCTTGTTGTCCTGGACCACCTGGACGTAGGGCGCCGGCTTGTCCGTGCGCACCGCCGACAGCGGCAGCGCCAGCGCCGAGGCGCGGCCGATGGCGACCGTGCCCTGCGCGAACAGGCCCTGGCGCAGGCCTGCCGTGTCGCCGAGCGACAGGTAGGCCAGCACGCTGCGGCTGCCGGCCTGGGCACTGGGGTTGATGCGAGCCACCCGCGCCGCGATCGGCCGCGAACTGCCCTCGACCTGCAGCCTGGCCTCCTGGCCCACGCGCACTTCCACGGAATCGGCGGCGCTGAGCGACGCCTCCAGCTCCAGCCGGGTGAGGTCCACGATCTCGATCACGCGCCCGTCGACCGGCACGCGCTCGCCCGGCTGCGCCAGCCGCTGCGCCACCACCCCGGAGATCGGGGCGCGCAGCACGGTGTCTTCCATGCCCTTGCGCGCCAGGTCCACCGCGGCCAGCGCCGCCTTGTGGTTGGCCCGGGCGGCCGCCAGGTTGTTGGCCGAGGTGTCCAGCGCGGTGCGCGAGATGAAGCCCTGGTCCACCAGTGCCTTGTTGTTGGTGTACTGGCGCTCGGCGATGTCGATCTGCGCCTGCGCCGCATCCGCCTGCTGCTGGGCCTGGCGCAGCCGCGCCTGGCCTTCGGTGGGGTCGATGCGCGCGATCACCTGGCCTGCCTGCACCGCGTCGCCCTCGCGCACCGACAGGCCCTGCAGCTCACCAGCCGCGCGCGCCTTCACGAAGGCGGAATTGACCGCCTTGAGCGAACCGGAGATCGGCAGCCCGCGCTGGAGCTCCCGCGATTCGGCCCGCACGACGTCGCTGGCGGCCAGTTCCACCAGCGGCTGCGCGCGCTGGGCGGCCAGCTGCGCCTCGGCGACCTGCTGCGCGCGCCGCGCCGTGATCGTCCGGTAGGCGCCGAGCACCAGCACCGCCAGCACGAAGGCGGCGATGAGCCATTTCCACTTCTTCTTCATGGACGCGCCCCCCTGGCGCCCGGTTGCGCGCACAGGCCGTGCAGCAGGGTCTCGAGCTGGGCGTCGACGTAGCGCTCGGGGTCCAGCGGCGACTCGTGCGGCACGCAGGCGCCCAGCGAGTGCTTGGCCATGATCAGGAAGACCATCGGAGCCACGATGCTGAAGACCGTGTAGTCGATGTCGATGTCGCGGAACTCGCCGCGCTCCACGCCGCGCCGCAGGATGCGCCGCACGAGTTCGGTGCCGGGGCGGATCACCTCCTGCTGGTAGAAGGCCGCCAGTTCCGGGAAGTTGCGGGCCTCGCTGATCATCAGCTTGGTGATGCCGGACGCGCGGGTGGCGCCGATGCGCTCCCACCAGGCGCGCATGCAGTAGCGCACCATGTCGGCGGTGGAGCCCTCGAAGTTCTCGAACTCCTCCATCCACTGGGCGAAACGGCCGGAGATGTTCTCCCGCACCACCGCCTTGAACAGTTCTTCCTTGCTCGGGAAGTAGAGGAAGAGGGTGCCCTTGGACACCCCGGCGCGCGCGGCCACCTCCTCCGAGCGCGTGGCGGCGAAGCCCTTCTCCACGAACAGGTCGAGGGCGGCATCGAGCAGTTCGCCCGGGCGCGCTTCCTTGCGGCGCTCGCGCTTGGCCAGGTTGTCTTCGCCGCGTTCGGCGACTTTGCTGAGGGACATGGAGGCACGGCCGGCGCTGGGCGGCCGAAGTTACTGACTGACTGGTTAGTAATGTAGCCCGCAGCGGTTCGGGGCGTCAAGGCAGCCCATCCATGCGGCGGTGAAGGGCGGGTAAAGGCGCTCAGCCCGCCCGCAGGACGGCGCGGGCCAGCCATTCGCGCAGCACGGCCCGGCAGTCGGAGGTGCCGCTGCTGGAAGGCAACCACTGCAGGAGGGGGCGTTCCGCCGCGAATACAAAATTGGTGGGCGCCGGCAGCACGTCGAAGCCCGCGGCCCGGAAGGCGGCGGTCGCCCGCGGGATGTGGGTGGCGTCCGTGACCAGGGCGATCTGCCGGACGCCATCGCGCTGCAGCTGTTCGGCCATGCGCGCCGCGTTCTCCACCGTGTCGCGGGAGCGGTCGTCCATCCAGCGCAGCTTCATGCCGTAGTCGTCCTGCAGCACGCGCACGGCGACGGACCCTTCCGCCTCGGTCGGCGTGCCCGCGGCCGCCCAGCCGATGCCGCCGGCAAAGGCGAGCGGCTTGCCGCTGCTGCGCGCGAGCCAGGCGCCGTAACGCAGGCGGCCCAGGGTCGGCGGGCTGGGCTGCGCGGCGCCGTATTCCGGCGCCTGCGGCAGCACGCCGCCGCCCAGCACCACGATGGCCTGCACCTGCCGCAGCTGCCCGGCGCGCAGCGGCTCCATCGGCGGCAGCAGCAGGCGTGCGAGCACCACCGCCATGCCGGTGGTCCCCAGCAGCCATGCGACCACGACTCCCACCAGCGCCAGCACCAGGCCCGCCGCCCGCCGGCGCGTGGCCACGAGCAGCCCCAGCAGCACCAGCAGCAGCGGCCCGGCCGGCGGCAGCACCAGCGCGGCGAGCACCGGCTTCAGTTCACCGGGCAACATGGCGGGAATCGGCGATGGCGTGCATGGGCGCGGATGGTAAGCGACTACAGTCTGGGCTCGACGGAGAGAAACATGAGCGACCTGCAAACCATCGTCCTGGGCGGCGGCTGCTTCTGGTGCACCGAGGCGGTCTACAAGGAAGTGCGCGGCGTCACCGACGTCGAATCGGGCTACAGCAACGGCGAGACGGAGCGCCCCAGCTACGAGCAGGTGTGCACCGGCCGCACCGGGCACAACGAGGTGGTGAAGCTCACCTTCGATCCGGCGCAGGTCAGCCTGCGGCAACTGCTGGAGATCTTCTTCGTGGTCCACGATCCCACGCAGGTGAACCGCCAGGGCAACGACGTGGGCACCCAGTACCGCAGCGGCATCTACTACACGACCCCCGAACAGAAGCAGGTGGCCGAGGACATGATCCGCGCCATCTCCGAGGAGAAGCTGTTCAGCCGGCCCATCGCGACCGAGGTCCTGCCCATGGCGAACTACTGGCCGGCCGAGGAGTACCACCAGGACTTCTTCGAGAAGAATCCCACCCAGGGCTACTGCCTCGCCGTGGCGGCGCCCAAGGTGGCCAAGTTCCGCAAGACCTTCTCGGAGCTCACGCGCCGGTGATCCAGGCCCGCTCGCTCGCCTACCGCTACCCGCAGGGCCCGGCCCTTGCCTTTCCCGACGTGGACGTGCCGCAGGGCGGAACGCTGCTGCTGCAGGGCCGCTCGGGCACCGGCAAGTCCACCTGGCTGTCCCTGGTCGCCGGCCTGCTGACCCCGTCCTCCGGCCAGTTGCTCGTGGCCGGCCAGGACGTCGCGCAGCTGCGCGGCGGTGCGCGCGACCGCTGGCGCGGGCGCACCATCGGCTTCCTGCCGCAAAGGCTGCACCTGAGCGACGCGCTGTCGGTGGAGCGCAACCTGGCGCTGGCCTTCTTCGCGGCGGGGCTGCCGGAGGACCCGGCGGCCATCCGCGCCGCCCTGATGGGGCTGGACGTCCCCGAACTCGCGCATCGCCGGCCCGCGCAGCTCTCCGGCGGCCAGGCGCAGCGCGTGGCGCTGGCGCGCGCCGTGCTGCTGCAGCCGAAGGTGCTGCTGGCCGACGAACCGACCGCCAGCCTGGACGACCAGGCCGCCGCCGCGGCGCTGTCGCTGCTGCGCGAGGCCGCCCGCCGCTGCGGCGCCACGCTGGTGCTCGCCACGCACGATGCGCGCGTGCGAGAGGGCGTGCGCGGTGCCCAGGTGCTGCAACTGGCCGGCGACAGGGCGCCGGCATGAAGCTGCTCGCGCTCGCCTTCCGCTACCTGTGGGCCCGGCCGCTGGCGACGGTGCTCAACCTCGTCCTGCTGACCCTGGGGCTGGCGTCCATCACCTTCGTGCTGCTGGTGACCGAGCAGGTGAACCGCTCCTTCCAGCGCGACCTGGCCGGCACCGACCTGGTCGTGGGTGCCAAGGGCAGCCCGATGCAGCTGATCCTGGCGGGCGTGTTCCACATCGACGTGCCGCCCGGCAACATCAAGCTGGCCGACGTGCAGGCGCTGGCCCGCAACCCGCAGGTGGCGGAGGTGATCCCGCTGAGCCTGGGCGACAGCTTCGGCGGCTTCCGGATCGTCGGCACCACGCCCGACTACGTCTCGCACTACAAGCTGCAGCTGGAGCAGGGACGCATCTGGTCGGCGGAGATGGAAACCGTGCTGGGCGCGCAGGCGGCGCGCGCCATGGGGCTGAAGCCGGGCGACAGCTTCGTCGGCGGCCATGGCCTGGGCGCCGGCGGCAGGTCGCACGGCGACACGCCTTACCAGGTGGCGGGCGTGCTCGCGCCCTGCGGCTGCGTGGTGGACCGGCTGATCCTCACCTCCACCGAGTCCGTCTGGCACGTGCACGAGGAGCACGCCCCCGCCGGCAAGGAGGAGGACCACGCGGAACACGAGGAAGACCGCGAGATCACGATGGCGTTGCTGCGCTACCGGACGCCGCTGGCTGCGGTGAGCCTGCCGCGCTACGTCAACAGCGAGACGCCCATGCAGGCGGCCGCGCCGGCGGTGGAGGTCACGCGCCTGCTGCGCATGCTGGGGGTGGGCAGCGAGGTGCTGCAGGGCGTGGGGGGGGTGCTGCTGCTCACGGCGGCGCTGTCGGTGTTCATCGCCTTGTGGAGCGCGGTGCGCGAGCGCCGCGCCGACCTGGCGATGCTGCGCATGCTGGGCGCCTCGCCGGGCAAGGTGAGTGCCTTGTTGCTGGTCGAAGGGCTGTGGCTGGCGCTGCTGGCCACCGTGC
>DASWUI010000215.1:0-5307 GCA_036401715.1 Ramlibacter sp.
GATCTGCGGGTCCAGCGGCGCCGCGCCGAAGCGCTCGACGTAGAGCACGCGCAGCGGCCCCGGGCGGCGCGGCTGCGCCATTGCCTGCGCGGCGGCGAGCGAGGAGCGGTCGACCGCCGCCGGGCCGCGCAGTGCGTCGAAGAGCAGTCGCGCGTCGGCCACGGTGCGGGCGAGCGGACCGATGACCTCGAAGTCGAGCAGCAGGCTGGGCAGCACGTGCTGGCGCGGCCAGGCGCTGAGCGAGGGCTTGAGGCCGACGAGCCCCGTGTGCGAGGCGGGGCGGCGGATCGAGCCGCCGCCGTCCTGGCCGATCGCCAGCGGCGTGATGCCGGCGGCCACCGAAGCCACCGCGCCGCCGCTGGAGCCGCCCGGCGTGAGCGCCAGGTCCCAGGGATTGCGCGTGACGCCGAAGACCGGGTTGCCGGTGTAGCCCTCCAGCGCGAATTCCGGCACGTTGGTCTTGCCGACGATGAGCGCGCCGGCGGCGCGCGCCCGCGCCACCGCGGACTCGTCCTGCCCGGTCGCGTGATCGCGCAAGGCCGGACAGCCCCAGGTCGTGGGCAGGTCGGCGGTGTAGAGGCTGTCCTTCACCGACAGCGGGATGCCGTCGATGGGCGACAGCGGCTCGCCGCGCACGTAGCGCTCGGTGGCCGCCTCCGCCTCGTCCATGAAAGCCGGGTCGCGCCGCGCCACCACCGCGTTGATGCGCGGGTTCACCTGCTCCAGGCGCGCCAGGCAGGCCTGCGCCACCGCCAGCGGGGTCAGGCTGCCGTCGCGGTAACGGCGCTGCATTTCGGCGGCCGACAGCCGCCACAACTCGCGGTGGGCCATGGCGCTACATCCGGGAAGGCAGGAAGGTGACGATCTGCGGCACGGCGATCAGCAGCAGCGTGAAGGCGATCATGATCAGCGCGTAGGGCAGCGCGCCCCAGATCGCATCCTGGATGTCGCCCTTGTCCGGCCGGATGCCGTGCACCACGAACAGGTTCATGCCCACCGGCGGCGTGATCAGCCCCAGCTCGCACATCAGCACGATGAAGATGCCGAACCAGATCGGGTCCACGCCCAGCGCCACCGCGATCGGGTAGGTAATGGGACTGGTGGCGACCTGCATGGACAGCACGTCCATGAACATGCCGAGGACCAGGTAGAACACGATCAGCGCCAGGATCAGGCCGGTCGCGTTCAGGCCCAGGCCGGCCACCCACTTGGTCATCGCCTCGGCCACCCCGGTCAGGCTGATCGCCAGGTTGAGGATGAAGGCGGCCGTGATGATCAGCAGGATCATTCCGCTGATGCGCGCGGTGGAGATGAAGCAGGTGCGCAGCAGGGACAGCGACAGCTTGCCGGAATGCCAGGTGAAGGCCAGCGCCGCCATCACGCCCAGCGCCGCGCTCTCGGCCGCCGTGGCGATGCCGAAGTACAGGCTGCCCATGACGATGCCGAACACGATCAGCGGCGGCACCAGGTGCACCAGGGCGCGGAAGCGGTCGGCCAGGGGCACCTTCTCCTCGCGGATCACGCTCCCGCTCATGACGGAGGACACGTAGATCCACAGCATGAAGGCGCCGGTGAGCAGCAGGCCCGGGAGGATGCCGGCGATGAACAGCTTGCCGATCGAATTGTTGGTGAGCGAGCCGTACACGATCATGTTGACCGAGGGCGGGATCAGGATGCCCAGCGTGCCGCCGGCGGCCAGCGAGCCGAGCGAGGCCCGCATGGAGTAGCCGCGCTTCTGCAGCGAAGGCAGCGCCACCGTGCCGACCGTGGCCGCGGTCGCCACCGAGGAGCCCGAGGTCGCCGCGAACAGCGCGCAGCTGCCGATGTTGGTGTGCAGCAGGCCGCCGGGCATGCGGCCCAGCCAGGCCGACAGCGCGATGTACATGCGGTCGGCGATGCCCGAGCGCAGCAGCAGCTCGCCGAGCAGCACGAACAGCGGGATCGACGTGAGCAGGTTCTCGTTCTGCACCCCCCACACGACGGGCGCGATCGAGTCCATGAAGGGCGCCCCGTAGGCGGCGATGCCGCCCACGATGCCCACCACGGCCATGGAGACGGCGATCGGCATCCCCGCCAGCATCATTCCCAGCATCGCGAAGAAGGCGATGCCGACCACCAGCACGTTCATGGCTTGTCTCCTTCGTCCGACTGGCGCTGCGCCAGGTCGTCGAGTTCTTCCTTCAGTTCTTCCTTGGCGCTCTTGGGATGGAAGTCCGCGTTGAGCCTGTCTATCCTGCCGGCGAACAGCAGGCCGGTGGCGCGCAGCGCATAGCCGGTGGCCACCAGCGCGAAGATCGCCAGCCCCGCGTACCAGACCCCCTGCGGGATGATCAGCGGCGTCGCCCACGGCGTCTGCGCGGTGCTGCGGTACTGCAGCGTGTCGCCGATCACCTTGAAGGCGACCCAGGCGATGAACAGGGCGAAGACGGCCAGCGAGACGATCGATATCCAGTTCAGCACCGCCTGCACGCGGACCGGGAACCGCTCGTGGAACACGTCCACGCGGATGTGCGCCCGCCCCATCAGGGCCAGGCTGAAGGCGATGGTGGAGCCCACCGCCAGCGCGTAGCCGCCCAGTTCGTCGGCGCCTTGCAGCGAGATGTTGAACAGCTTGCGCGCCACCGTCTCCACGGTCACCACCACCGCCAGGCCGATGAAGATCGTCCCGAAGACGGTCGCCAGCACCGTCTCGATGCGGTCCTTGAGCGAGGAGGCGGCGACCGGCGCCGCCGCCTCCTCGCGGACCGGCACGAGCAGCTCCTCGTGTTCCAGCGTGGCGCTCACTTGAGCCCCAGCACCGGCGCGACCGTGGCGTTCCATTTCTTCGAGCAGTCCGCGTTGGACTTGTCGCAGACTTCGGCCCAGACGGGCAGCGAGACCTTGCTGACGGCGCCGCGCACGAGCTCGAGGTCGGCGGGCGAGACGGCGACGTTGGTCAGCTTGAACTTCTTGCCGGTGGTGCAGGGCTCCTTGCCCTGGTTGCAGTTCAGCGCGTCCTGGAACAGTTCTTCCGAGTACTTCCAGATGTCGTTGGTGAGGCCGTCGAAGGCGGACTTCAGCTTGGCCTGCTGGTCCGGCTTGAGCTGGTTCCAGGCCTTCAGCGAGATCGCATAGCCGTTCAGGGCCATCTGGAAGCCCAGCGGCAGCTGGTGGGTGGTGACTTCCGGCCAGCCCGCGGAATTGGCGGAGCTGGGTCCGGTGATGGCGCAGTCGACCACGCCCAGCGACAGCGACTGGTGCGTGTCGGCGAAGGACACCGGCACCGGCGTGCCGCCCACCATCTCGATGAACTTGGCGAGGTTCTGGTCGTACACGCGGACCTTCATCCCCTTGACGTCGGCCAGCTTGGCGATCGGCTTCTTGCAGAACAGCACCTGCGGGCCGAAGGGCCACACGCCCAGCAGCTTGACGTTGAACTGCTTCTGCAGGCGCTCGTCGATGGTGCTGAAATAGGCGTTGGCCACCTTGCGGCCGGTGGCGTAGTCGGGCGCCGCGCCCACCAGGTCCAGGCCCAGCAGCGTGGGCTCGTCGCGCGAGTTCTGCGAGACGCGCAGCGACACCATGTCGAACAGGCCGGCCTTCATCACGCGCAGCTGCTCGGTGTCCTTCACGCCCAGCGTGTCGATCGGCTTGTAGTCCACGTCGATCGGCAGCCCGGTGCGCTGCGCGAAGTTCTCGAAGAAGGGCTGTTCCTTGTTCTTCTGGATCAGGCCGGTGGCCAGCGGCTGGCCGATGGCCTTGAACTTGATGCGGTCCTGCGCGGCGGCAGGCAGCGCGAGCGCCGCGGCGATTGCGGCGGCGGCCAGGATTTTCAGGGACGGCAGGGACATGGAGAGCTCCTCAGGGTTGAACGACAAGGACGAGAGATCAGTAGCCGAGCGCGCGAGGCAGCGCGGTGACCAGGGGCGGGAACAGCATGCAGGCGACCAGCACCGCGTACATCAGCGCGATGAAGGGCCAGACGTTGGCGACCAGCTCGCGCATGCGCACGCCGGTGATGCCGCAGACGACGAACAGCACCACCCCCACGGGCGGCGTCAGCATGCCGATCACCAGGTTGAGCACGAACAGGAAGCCGAAGTGCAGCGGGTCGATGCCGTACTGGATGGCGATGGGGTGCAGCAGCGGCACCAGCATGATGTAGGCGGCGTTGGACTCCAGGAACATGCCGACGACGAACAGCAGCGCCGACACCAGGGCGAGGAACACCAGCGGGTTGTCGGTGATCGCCTTGAGCAGCACGGTCAGCTTCTGCGGCAGCAGGTCCACCGTCATCAGGTAGGTGATGACCGACGCGAACGCGATCAGCGCCCCGACCATCGCCGTCGTGATGGCCGCGCGCGTGACGATGCCGGGCAGGTCGGACACCTTCAGCGAACGCGTGACGAAGAAGCCGAGCAGTGCGGAATAGACGACCGCGATGGCCGAGCCCTCGGTGGCGGTGAAGGCGCCGCCCACGATGCCCCCGATCACCACGATGGGCATGGCCAGCACGATCGCCGAGCGGCGCAGTTCCGCCAGCACGACGCGCAGCTGGAAGGGCTCGCCGGTCACCGCCCAGCCGCGGCGCGTCGCGATCCACGAGCACAGGGCGATGAAGCCGACGGTGATGATGATGCCGGGCAGGACGCCCGCCATGAACATGCCGCCCACCGACACCGAGGAGCCGGCCATGAAGGCGTAGACGATCATGGCGCCGCTGGGCGGGATGATGGGGCCGAGGTTGGCCGCCGCCGCCACGATGGCGGTGGCGAAGCCCTTGTCGTACACCTTCGCCAGCGAGGGCACCAGCGTCGCCGACAGCGCGCTGGCATCCGACACGGCCGCGCCCGACACCGTGGCCAGGCCGGCGCCGGACAGCATGGTCACGTGGGCCAGGCCGCCGCGCACGCGGCCGACCACGGCGTTGGCCAGCGCGATCAGCCGCTCGACGATGCCCGCCTTGATCATCAGCTCGCCGGCGAGCATGAAGAAGGGGATCGACATCAGCGGGAACGAGTTGACCGCGTGCATCATGCGCTGCGGCACCATCGTCAGGTCGACGCCGCTGGCCAGCAGCGCGACCAGCGCCGCCACGCCCATGGCGAAGGCGATCGGCAGGCCCAGCAGGGACAGGCCCATGAAGCCGGCGATGACGGCGCCGCTCATTCCGCGCCCCCGTTGCGGCGCGCCTGCGGCCCGGCGATCACCACGTGCAGCAGGTGCAGCGCGCTGAACAGCGCGCCCACCGCGACCGGCACGATGAACCAGGCGACGCTGAGGTCCACGGTGGACATCAGCTCGTCCCACTGCTCGCGGCAGGTGCGC
>DASWUI010000216.1:0-5411 GCA_036401715.1 Ramlibacter sp.
TACAAGGATCTCGTCGTCGGGCTCGACATCGGCACGGCCAAGGTGATGGCGGTCGTGGCCGAGGTCATGCCCGGCGGTGAACTCAAGCTCGCGGGGCTGGGCGTGGCGCCCTCCAGCGGCCTGAAGCGCGGCGTCGTCGTGAACATCGACGCCACCGTCCAGAGCATCCAGCAGGCGCTCAAGGAAGCGGAGCTGATGGCCGACTGCAAGATCACCCGCGTCTACACGGGGATCACCGGCAGCCACATCCGCGGGATCAACTCGAGCGGCATGGTGGCCGTGAAGGACCGCGAGGTCACGCCGGCCGACGTGGCCCGCGTGGTGGAGACCGCGCGCGCGATCAACATCTCCACCGACCAGCGCCTGCTGCTGGTGGAGCCGCAGGAGTTCGTGATCGACGGCCAGGACGTGAAGGAGCCGATCGGCATGAGCGGCATCCGGCTGGAAGCCAAGGTGCACATCGTCACCGGCGCCCAGAGCGCGGCCGAGAACATCATCAAGTGCGTGCGCCGCTGCGGCCTGGAGGTGGAGCAGCTGCTGCTGAACCCGCTGGCCTCCAGCAGCGCGGTGCTGTCGGACGACGAGAAGGACCTGGGCGTGGCTCTGGTGGACATCGGCGCCGGCACCACCGACGTCGCGATCTTCACCGGCGGGGCCATCCGCCACACGGCGGTGATCCCGATCGCCGGCGACCTGATCACCAGCGACATCGCCATGGCGCTGCGCACGCCGACCAAGGACGCCGAGGACATCAAGGTGGAGTCGGGCTACGCCAAGCAGCTGCTGGCGGACCCGGAAACGCAGGTCGAAGTGCCCGGCCTGGGCGACCGCGGCCCGCGCATGCTCTCGCGCCAGGCGCTCGCCGGCGTGATCGAGCCTCGGGTGGAGGAGATCTTCTCGCTGGTGCAGCAGGTGGTGCGCGAGTCGGGCTACGAGGAAGTGCTGTCCTCCGGCATCGTGATCACCGGCGGCAGCGCGGTCATGCCGGGCATGGTCGAACTGGGCGAGGACATCTTCCTCAAGCCGGTGCGGCGCGGCATCCCGCGCTACCGCGGGGCGCTGGCGGACATGATCGCGCAGCCGCGCGCCGCGACGGTCATGGGCCTGCTGGAAGAAGCGCGGCTGGCGCGCGTGCGCGGCTTCAAGGTCGCGCAGCAGCACGGCTCCGTGAAGACGGCCTTCGGCCGCATCAAGGATTTCATCGTGGGGAACTTCTGATCATGAGTCCCTACCGCCTGTGGCTGGCGCGCGGAAGCCCACCGCGCAGAAAGGAGCGAAGTCGGTGCACCGATCCACCGTTCCCGCGTTGAGGACGCAACACCAACAAGTCAGTCAGTGGCAACTGCAAAGCATCAGGAGTATCAAATGAGCATCGAAATGATCGAAGTCGAGGAGTTCCACCAGGGCACGCAGATCAAGGTGATCGGCGTGGGCGGCGGCGGCGGCAACGCGGTGGCGCACATGATCGAGCGCAACGTGCAGGGCGTGGAGTTCATCTGCGCCAACACCGACGCGCAGGCGCTGGCGCGCAGCTCGGCGCACAAGCACATCCAGCTGGGCGGCAGCGGGCTGGGCGCCGGCAGCAAGCCCGAGAAGGGCCGCGAATGCGCGGAAGCCGCCGTGGAGACCATCCGCGAGGCGATCTCGGGCGCGCACATGCTGTTCATCACCGCCGGCATGGGCGGCGGCACCGGCACCGGCGCCGCGCCGGTGATCGCGCGCGTGGCCAAGGAAATGGGCATCCTGACCGTGGGCGTCGTCACCAAGCCCTTCGACTGGGAAGGCGGCCGCCGCATGACCAACGCCGACAACGGGCTGGCGGAGCTGGAAGCCAACGTCGATTCGCTGATCGTGGTCCTGACCGAGAAGCTGCTGGAGGTGCTGGGCGACGACATCACCCAGGACGAGGCCTTCGCGCACGCCAACGACGTGCTCAAGAACGCCGTGGGCGGCATCGCCGAGATCATCAACGTCCCCGGCCACGTCAACGTGGACTTCGAGGACGTGCGCACGGTCATGGGCGAGCCGGGCAAGGCGATGATGGGCACGGCGATCGCCTCCGGTCCCGACCGCGCGCGCATCGCGGCGGAACAGGCGGTGGCCTGCCCCCTGCTGGAAGGCATCGACCTGTCCGGCGCCAAGGGCGTGCTGGTGCTGATCACCGCGGCCAAGGGCAGCCTGAAGCTGTCGGAGTCCAAGCTGGCGATGAACACCATCCGCGCCTACGCCTCGCCCGACGCGCACGTGATCTACGGCACGGCCTACGACGACGAACTGGGCGACCAGGTCCGCGTGACCGTGGTGGCGACCGGCCTGTCCCGCCAGGGCCAGCAGCGCCGCACCGCCCCGCCGCTGCAGGTGCTGCGCACCGGCACGGACAACGTGCCCTTCAACGTGCCGACGATCCACAACGCGGTGGGCGGCCCGGGGGCGATCGTCACGCGGGAGATGCAGGCGGCGGGCGTGCAGCCGGCGCAGCAGCCGGACTACGGCGGCCTGGCGGTGCCGAGCGTCTGGCGCACCAACCGCACGCAGGCCGCGGCCAAGGTGGACGCGCTGTCCAGCGGCGGCATGGACGACTTCGAGATCCCGGCCTTCCTGCGCAAGCAGGCGGATTGATCCCCTCCCGTCATCCCCGCGGAGGCGGGGACCCCAGGCGTCCGGGACTGCGCGCGACGCGCGCAGCCAACACCGAGGCCTCGGGCCCCCGCCTGCGCGGGGTGACGGACGCCCTTTTACCGTCCGTTCACACGCGCTTCACCCGCGCGGAAGAGGCTTGCGCAATGGGCTGGCTCTATCGAGGTCATGCGGAAGGCCAAACGGGCGCGAGCGCCCGGGCGCCTAGAATCGCCTCCATGCTCCGGCAACGTACCCTCAAGACCCTGACCAAGGCCGTCGGCGTGGGCCTGCACAGCGGCCAGCGGGTCGAGATGACGCTGCGCCCCGCGCAGCCGGACACCGGCATCGTGTTCCGGCGCGTCGACCTGCCCCAGCCGGTGGACATCCCCGTGTCCGCCCAGGCGGTGAGCGACACGCGCATGGCCTCCACGATCTCCAACGGCGGCGCCAAGGTGCACACGGTGGAGCACCTGATGTCCGCCTGCGCCGGCCTCGGCGTGGACAACATGTACGTGGACATCACGGCCGAAGAGGTGCCCATCCTGGATGGCTCCTCGGCGTCCTTCGTGTTCCTGCTGCAGAGCGCCGGCATCGAGCAGCAGAACGCCCCGCGGCGCTTCATCCGCGTGCTGCGGCCGGTGGAGATCCGCGAAGGCGAGGGCGAGAACCTCAAGTGGGCCCGGCTGGAGCCCTACCACGGCTACAAGCTGGGCTTCGAGATCGACTTCGACCACCGGGTGGTCAATTCGACCGGCCAGCGCTACGAGTTCGACCTGAGCTCCGGCCACTACTCGCGCGACATCGCCCGCGCCCGCACCTTCGGCTTCACCAAGGACGTCGAGATGATGCGCTCGCGCGGCCTGGCGCTGGGCGGCGGCATGGACAATGCCATCGTGGTGGACGACTACCGCGTGCTGAACGCCGAGGGGCTGCGCTACGACGACGAGTTCGTCAAGCACAAGATCCTCGACGCCATGGGCGACCTCTACCTGATCGGCAAGCCGCTGCTGGCGGCCTACAGCGCCTTCCGTTCCGGCCATGCGCTGAACAACCAGCTGATCCGCGCGCTGCTGGCGGACCAGGAAGCCTTCGAGGTGGTGAGCTTCGGCAACGAGCGCGACGCCCCCGCCGGCTTCGCGCAGCCCGCCCGCGCCTGGTAGGCGCATGGCCGTCGTCCGCACGCTGGTCCTGCTGCTGCTGCTCGCGGCGGCGGTGCTGTTCGCGCTCTATGCGGGAACGGGCAACGTGAAGTACAAGCGCCTCGGGCTGGTGATCTTCAAGTGGACGGTGCTGGCGGCGCTGGGATTCTTCACCGTGCTGTTCGTGCAGCGGCTGGCGGGCTGAAAGGCGCGTCGCGGTCCGGGCTTCGCCGCTCACCACGACCTGCCGCATCCAGCCGCGCCAGCCCTCCGCAGGTCGTGGTGAGCCCGCAGGCGAACCGCGACGCGCCGCTCAGATCACCCGCCCCGTCTTGTACGCCCCGGTATTCCGCCGCGCCACGTTCCCCGCCGCCTGGATCCGCGCCGTCGCGAGCGCCGCGTGCGCGTGCGTGATCGCCAGCCCCAGGGCGTCCGCGGCGTCCTTGCCCGGCAGCCCCGGCAGCTGCAGCAGCCGCTTGACCATCTGCTGCACCTCCGCCTTCGCCGCGCGGCCGGTGCCCGCCACGGCCTGCTTCATCTGCATGGGCGTGTATTCCGCCACGCTCAGGTTGCAGGCGACCAGGGCGGTGACGCAGGCCCCGCGCGCCTGCCCGAGCAGCAGGGTGGACTGCGGGTTGACGTTCACGAACACGATCTCGATCGCCGCCGCATCCGGCTGGTAGCGCGTGCGCAGCTCGCCGATGCCCTCGTACAGCACCTTCAGCCGCGCCGGCAGGTCGCCGCGGGCCAGGTGGGTCGTGGTGATGGTGCCGCTGGCCACGTAGCGCAGCGCCTGGCCGTCCGCATCGACGACGCCGAAGCCGGTGGTCTGCAGGCCGGGGTCGATGCCGAGGATGCGCATGGTGGGGGGATCTTAAGGCTCAGGAACCGAAGTACCAGCGCACCGAGTGGAAGAAGATCGGCGCCGCGAAGCACAGGGCATCGACGCGATCGAGCAGGCCGTTGGCGCCGGTCACCGATCGCCCGCGCGGCCCCCACGCCGTCACCCCGCGATCGCGCTTGAGCGCCTTCATGACCAGGTGCCCCAGCGAACCGGCGGCGCAGGCGATGAACGCCGTCAGCAGCGCCTGCACCGGCTGGAAGGGCGTGATGAAGGAGAGCACGGCGCCCAGCGCGCTGCCGGCGATGATGCCCCAGCTCCAGCTCTCCCAGTGGAAGCTGCTGCTGATGCCCGGGAGGCTGGGCGGGCGGCGCAGCCGGCGCGCCACCAGGTGCTGCACCAGCATGCAGGTCTGCACCACGATGACCAGGAAGAACACCAGGAAGGCCTGCTTGCCCTCGTAGTTGCGGCGCGGGAACTGCAGCAGGAGCAGGGCGGGCACGTGGCTCATGCCGTAGATGCAGACCATGATGCCCCACTGCAGCTTGGCGTTGCGCTCCAGGAAGCGCTGCGGATCGCCGGACAGGGCGCTCACCACCGGGATGGCGAGGAACACGTAGACCGGCACGCACACCGTGAACAGGTCGAAGTGGCGCGTGGCGACCAGCCAGAACTGGAGGGGCAGCACCACGAAGACCGCCAGCACCAGGCTGCGGTGGTCCCCGCGCCGGGTGGGCGACAGCGTGATGACCTCGCGCAGCGCGAAGAAGGCGATCACCGCGAACAGCAGGGTGGCCAGCGTCTCGCCGCTG
>DASWUI010000217.1:0-10969 GCA_036401715.1 Ramlibacter sp.
GACCAGCTCCGCGTCGAAGCCGGCCCGCTTGCGCTGCGCCACGTAATCGGGCGCCAGCACGACGAACGCCTTCACCACGGCCCCGCGTTCGCGGTCCGGCTTGGGCACGACGGCGGCGTTGATCACCGCCGGATGCTTGACCAGGCAGTTCTCGATCTCGCTCGGGCCGATGCGGTAGCCAGCCGCCTTGAACACGTCGTCGGCGCGCCCCTGGTACCAGAGATAACCGTCCTCGTCGCGCGTGGCCAGGTCGCCGGTGCGGCACCAGTCGCCGCTGAACTTGCGGTGGGTGGCGTCGGCGTTCTTCCAGTAGCCCAGGAAGAAGATGGGATCGGGGTCGCCGTGCACGTCGTAGCGGTTGACGGCCACGTCACCGGGCACGCCAGGGGGCACTACGCGGCCGTCCTCGTCGATGACCGCCACCCGGTGGCCCGGATAGGGCCGCCCCATGCTGCCGGCGCGCGCCGGCCAGCCCACCCCGCCGGCGGTGGCGCCGTTCATGGAGCAGTTGCCGACCACGTAGTTGATCTCGGTCTGCCCGAACATCTCGTTGACGATCACGCCGAGCTGGTCGCGGCAGTAGGCGAACACCGCGTCGCCCACCGCCTCGCCGGCGCTCATGATCGCCTGCAGCCCCAGCGTGAAGTGCTCGCGCGGCCGCGGATAGGCCTGCATCATCGCCTTGAGCGCGGTGGGGAACAGGAAGGTGTGCGTGACGCCGTGCTCCTGCATCAGCGTGAAGGCGGTGTCGGGGCTGAAGCGGCCGTTCCAGGCCACGATCGGCCGGCCGAAATAGAGCGAGGGCAGCAGCGCATCCATCAGCCCGCCGGTCCAGGCCCAGTCGGCCGGCGACCAGAAGACCGCGTCGCTGCCGGAAGGAACTCCCTCGCCCTCTGGGGAAGGGCTGGGTTGGGGGCGCTGCGGGTCGAACCCGAACCAGTTCTGGCTGCACACGAACCCGGGGAGGTTGCCGATCAGCGCGCGGTGCGGGATCAGCGCGCCCTTGGGCGGCCCGGTCGTGCCGCTGGTGTAGATCAGCACCGCGCCTTCGTCCGCGTGGGTGGGCACCGGCGCGAACTGCGCATCGAGCTGCGCGCGCTGCGCCTCCCAGGAGAGTTCCGCCTGGGCGGCGGCGCCGCCGACGCCCACCACCGTGCGCAGCATCGGGCACTGCGCCCGCACCTGCTCCAGGTTGGCGATCGAGCTCTCGTCGCAGATCGCCACCACCGCCTCGCTGTCCTGCAGCCGGTACTCCAGCGCCTCCGGGCCGAACAGCATCGACAGCGGCATGGCCACCGCGCCCAGCTGGAACACGGCCATGTAGGCGATGGCGGTCTCGTGGCGCTGCGGCATCACGATGGCGACGCGGTCGCCGCGGTGCACGCCCAGGCCGACCAGCAGGTTGCTCATGGCGTCGGCCTCGCGCTGCAGCTGCGCGAAGGTCAAGGTCGGCGCGCCCGGCGAGGCATGCGCGCGGATCGCCACGCGCTGCGCCGCGTCCGCGCGCCGCGCCCAGCGGCCGCAGCATGCCTGCGCGATGTTGAACTGCTCCGGCACGCGCCAGCCGAAGGCCGCGTGCATCGCCGCCCAGTTGTCCCTGCCTTGACTGCGGCCCATCGCCCGCCCTCCTATGATCCGGTGAATGTACCAACCCCGCCGAGCGTCCCGCAGCGAGTTTGTCCCGATCCGCAACCTGCGCTATCACGTGCGCACCTGGGGCGAGCCGCGCCCGGGGCAGCCGCCGCTGGTGATGGTGCACGGCTGGATGGACGTCGCGGCCTCGTACCAGTTCGTGGTGGACGCTTTCGCGCGCGACCACCACGTGATCGCGCCGGACTGGCGCGGCTATGGGCTGACCGAGCTGCCGCACACGGACAACTACTGGTTCCCGGACTACCTGCGCGACCTCGACGCCCTGCTCGACCGCTACGACCCGGACCGCGGCGCGGACCTGGTCGGCCACAGCATGGGCGGCAACATCGCGATGCTCTATGCGGGCGCGCGCCCGGAACGCATCCGCCGCCTGGTGAACCTGGAAGGCTTCGGCATGCCGGCCACGCGGCCGGAGCAGGCGCCCGGCCGCTACGCCAAGTGGATCGAGCAGCTCAAGGCGCACCAACGCGGCGAGCTCGCCCTGAAGTCCTACGACAGCATGGAAGGCGTGGCGCGGCGCCTGATGAAGACGAACAGGCGGCTGACCGAGGACAAGGCGCGCTGGCTGGCCCAGCACTGGGCGCGGCCGGATGCCGACGGGCAGTGGCACATCCTGGGCGACCCGGCCCACAAGATCATCAATGCCAACCTGTTCCGCGTGGACGAGGTGCTGGAGATCTACAAGGCCATCCGCGCGCCCGTGCTGGCGGTCGAGGCGAGCGACGACAGCCTCGCGCAGTGGTGGCAGGGACGCTTCACGCTCGCGGAGTACCACGAACGTCTGAAGGCGGTGTCCGACCTGCGGCTGGGCCACGTCGAGGACGCCGGGCACATGCTGCACCACGACCAGCCCGAAAAACTGGCCTGGCTCATCGAGGACTTCCTCCCTCAATAGTGGGAAACCCGGTGGTGTGCAAGCGCCACACATGGGAACCAGCGTGATTTTTTCTGCGTCGCGCCACTTCCCTGCTTTTGGAGACGTAACAAGTCTTGCCGTAGGAAGCGTCCTACCCGATAGTCAGCGCTGTTCGACGTAGGGGACGCTCAACATGTGGAAGTCGGGTGTGACCGCCCTTCTGGCGGCTGCAGTGATGAGTCCGGCCTTTGCCCAGGCGGATGAGTTCGAGCAGGGCATGGGGACGATGTGGGAAGTGCTCTGGCACCAGAGCGGCACGCCCACGCGCCTGGTCCGCTGGGAGCAGGAGATGCGGGTGCGCATCTTCGGCGTGAACCTGGCCACCCACAAGCAGCACACGCTCAAGGCCCTGGCCGACGTCGCCACCGAAGCGGGCGTCCGCCTGGTCGACGTGAGCGACCGGCCCGACGCGGCCCAGGTCGCCAACGTCAGCGTCGAGATCACGCCGGACAACATGCTGGAAGAGAACCAGCCCTGCGTGACCTTCCTGAATTTCCAGACCGAGACGCGGATCGACTCGGCCGCCATGCAGATGCGCAACCGCGACGCCTGGCGCTGCGCCTATCACGAGGCCATGCACGTCATGGGCGTGCGCGGCCACCCCGCCGGCAAGACGGTGCTGAGCTACTTCCCGATGAAGGTCGACGGCCTGATGCCGCTGGACCGCGTGATGCTGCGTGCCTGGTACTCGCCGCGCATGCGCGGCGGCATGACGCCCTTCGAGGTGCTGCCGGTGCTCGCCGACGAACTCGTCGCCAGCATGCCGGACCGGGAGAAGGCGATCGCCGCGCGCGACCGGTTCTTCCGCAACACCATCGACCACATGCAGGCCTTCGCCGACGGCAAGGGCGACGTGCCGGTGATCGTCAAGCGCTCGGGCAAGTCCACCGAAGAGGGCATCCGCTTCGGCCGCATGGAAATGAGCTACTTCCTGGGCGTGGCCTACCTGGAAGGCGCGACCGTGCCCCAGGATCCCAACCAGGCCGTGCGCTGGCTGCAGCGCGCCGCCAACCTGGGCAGCCGCACGGCGCAGGCGCGCCTGGGCGCGGCTACCGCCCGGTAAGGCATCCCACTGTCGCGTTGAAGCGGGGCTGCGGCCCCGCTTCGCGCTTGCGGCCGCCCCCACGGCCGAGTGAATTGCGGCACACTGGCCCGCCTGCCCGCCCGGCCCCGGCCATGCCCTTCTCGACCCCGAACGCGCCCGGCACCTTCCGCCGCATCCTCACGCGCAACCTCACCCTGCCACTGGCGCTGGGAGTGGCGAGCGCCCTCGTCTTCCTCTCCCTGCTCGCCTACCTGGCCAACGTGATCGGCCAGGTGCAGCGCAGCGACGAACTGCTGACCCAGGCCTCCACGGTGCAGAAGCTGGACCTGGACATGGAATCCGGGCTGCGCGGCTTCCTGCTGAACGCGGACGAACGCTACCTGGCCCCCTACGACCAGGCCGCGATGCGCCTGGAGCCGGCCATGCAGCAGCTCAAGGAGCTGGTGCGCGACGACCCGCCGCAGCTGCAGCGGCTGCAGCGCATCGAGCAGCTGCAGGCGAAGTGGCGCGAGTTCGCCACCGTCCGCCTGGCGCAGAAGCGCCGCGACCCGCTGGCCCCGGTCAGCGCCACCAACGGGCGCGAGCTGAAGGACGAGGCACGCTCGGAGTTCGACGAGTTCTTCGCGGTGGAACGGGGCGCCCGCGCCGAACGCATCGCGCAGGCCAGGCGCAATGCAACGGTGAGCGCGGTGGCCTTCGTGCTGTTCATGCTGGGCACCGGAGGCCTGCTCGCATGGCGGGGCCGCAAGGACCTGGTCGGGCTGTCCGAGACCTACCAGGGCGCGCTGCAGGAGCAGCAGCGGCAGGCCGACGCATTGCAGGCGCAGGCCTGGCTGCGCGAAGGCCAGTCGCTGCTGTCCGAGCGCCTCGGGCGGGAACAGGACGTCGCGGCGGTCGGCCACGCGGGACTCGAGTTCCTGTCGCAGTATCTCGGCATCGCCGTCGGCGCCCTGTACCTGCCGGAGCCGCCCGGCTTCGTGCGCGCCGCCACCTGGGGCTGGCCGACGGACGGCGCCGGCCGCGGCGAACGCGTGCCGGAGGACCGCACGCTGGTCGCCGAGTGCGCCTTGCAGCGCCGGCAGCTCACCCTCGATTCCGTGCCGGCCGGCTACCTGAAGGTCAGCTCCTCGCTCGGCGAGGCCACGGCCCAGTCGGTGCTGATCGCGCCGGTCGAACACGAGGGACGGCTCGCCGGCGTCGTCGAGATCGGCCTGCTGCGGCCGCTGCAGCCGCGCGACGGCGAACTGCTGTCGTATTGCAGCGCCATCCTGGGCGCCTCGCTGGACGCGTCGCGCTACCGCAAGCGCCTGCAGGACGTGCTGGAGGAAACCCAGCAGCTCAACGAGGAACTGCAGGTGCAGCAGGAGGAGTTGCGCACCGCCAACGAGGAGCTGGAGGAGCAGTCGCGCGCGCTCAAGGAATCGCAGGCGCACCTGGAGAGCCAGCAGGCCGAACTGGAACAGACGAACGTGCAGCTCACCGAACAGTCCGAGCGCCTGGAGCAGCAGCGCGACCAGCTGCGCGAGGCGCAGGTGCTGCTGGAGGAACGCGCCGGCGAGCTGCAGCGGGCCAGCCGCTACAAGTCCGAGTTCCTGGCCAACATGTCGCACGAGCTGCGCACGCCGCTGAACAGCTCGCTGATCCTGGCGCGCCTGCTGGCCGACAACGCCGAGGGCAACCTCACCGAGGAACAGGTCAACTTCGCGGAGTCGATCCACAACGCGGGCAACGAGCTGCTGAACCTGATCAACGACATCCTGGACATCGCCAAGGTCGAGGCCGGCAAGCTGGAGGTGCGCGCCGAGGTGACGCCGGTGGGCGCGCTGGCCACGGCGCTGAAGTCCATGTTCGAGCCGCTGGCGCAGCGCAAGGGGCTGCAGCTGGAGGTGGTGATGGCCGAGGGCACGCCGCAAACCATGTTCACCGACCGCCACCGGCTCGAGCAGGTCCTGCGCAACCTGCTGGCCAACGCGGTGAAGTTCACCGAGCACGGCAGCGTCACGCTGCACGTCGCACCCGCCGGGCGGGACAGGGTCTGCTTCGAGGTGCGCGACAGCGGCATCGGCATCGCCCCCTCGCAGCAGGAGCTGATCTTCGAGGCCTTCCGGCAGGCCGACGGCACCAGCAGCCGCAAGTACGGCGGCACCGGCCTGGGCCTGTCGATCTCGCGCGACCTCGCGCGCCTGCTGGGCGGCGACATCTCCGTCAGCAGCACGCCCGGCCAGGGCAGCACCTTCACCGTGGTCCTGCCGGTGGAGTACCAGCCCGCGCTGGCGCAGCTGCCGGTGGCGATGGCCCCGCCCAACGCCACCGCGCAGGCGCCGGCGCCGCCGCCGGTTGCGCTGCCCTCCCCGCCCGCCGCGCCGCCGAAGCCGCAAGCCGCCGCCTTCCCGGACGACCGCGAACAGCCGGCCGAGGGACGCCGCACCGTGCTGGTGGTGGAGGACGACGCGCGCTTCGCGGCCATCCTGTTCGACCTGGCGCACGAGCTCGGCTACCGCTGCCTGGTGGCGCACGACGCGCGCGAAGGCTGCGAGCTGGCGCTCAGGCACGTGCCCGACGCCGTGCTGCTGGACATCCTGCTGCCCGACGAGACCGGCCTGGCCGTGCTGCAGCGCCTCAAGGAGGACCCGCGCACGCGCCACATCCCCGTGCACGCGCTGTCCGCGGAAGACCGCTCCGAGCCCGCGCTGCAGATGGGCGCGATCGGCTACGCGCGCAAGCCGGCCTCGCGCGAGGACCTGCAGGACGTGTTCCGGCGGCTGGAAGCCAAGCTGAGCCAGAAGGTCAAGCGCGTGCTGCTGGTCGAGGACGACCGGCGCCAGCAGGAAAGCGTGACGGCGCTGATCGGCGACGGCGACGTCGAGATCGTGGCCGTGTCGCGCGGCGCCGATGCGCTGCAGGCCCTGGCCGATTCGGTGTTCGACGTGATGATCATCGACCTGAAGCTGCCCGACATGACCGGGCAGGAGCTGCTGCACCGCATGGCCGCCGGCGAGGGCAAGTCCTTCCCGCCGGTGATCGTCTACACCGGCCGCAACCTCACGCGCGACGAGGAAGCCGAGCTGCTGCGCTACTCGCGCTCCATCATCATCAAGGGCGCGCGCTCGCCGGAGCGCCTGCTCGACGAGGTCACGCTGTTCCTGCACAAGGTGGAGACGCAGCTGTCGACCGAGCGGCAGAAGATGCTGCGCACCGCGCGCAGCCGCGACCGCGCGTTCGAGGCTCGGCGCGTGCTGGTGGTGGACGACGACATGCGCAACATCTTCGCGCTGACCAGCGCGCTCGAACTCAAGGGCGCGGAAGTCGAGATCGCGCGCAACGGCGTCGAGGCCCTGCAGAAGCTGGAACAAAACCCCGACGGAATCGATCTGGTCCTGATGGACATCATGATGCCCGAGATGGACGGGCTGACCGCCACGCGCGAGATCCGCAAGAACCCGCGCTGGCAGAAGCTGCCCGTCATCGCCATCACCGCCAAGGCCATGAAGGAAGACCAGGAGAAGTGCCTGGCCGCCGGCGCCAACGACTACCTCGCCAAGCCCATCGAGCTGGAGCGGCTGTTCTCGCTGATGCGCGTGTGGATGCCCAAGCTGGAGCGCATGCTGTGACCCTGGCGGTTCCGGACATCGAGATCCGGCTGCTGGTCCAGGCGGTGTTCCTGCGCTACGGCCACGATTTCCGCGACTATGCGCAGGCCTCGCTCAAGCGCCGCATCCTGCAGGCGCAGCAGCGCATGGGCGCCCCGTCGCTGTCCGCGCTGCAGGAGCGCGTGCTGCACGACGCCGACGCGTTCGCGCAGCTGCTGCAGTACCTGACCGTGCCGGTCAGCGAGATGTTCCGGGACCCCGGCTACTTCCTGGCGCTGCGCCGGCACGTGGTGCCGGTGCTGCGCACCTATCCCTCCCTGAAGATCTGGGTGGCCGGCTGCAGCACGGGCGAGGAGCCGTACTCGCTGGCGATCCTGCTGCACGAGGAAGGGCTGCTGGAGCGCAGCATCCTGTACGCGACCGACATCAACCATGCCTCGCTGGAGAAGGCGAAGCAGGGCATCTTTTCCCTGGAGCACATGCAGGCCTTCACGCGCAACTACCAGCGCGGCGGCGGCACCGGCAGCTTCAGCAGCTACTACACGGCAGCCTACGGCGGCGCGCTGTTCGACCGCAGGCTGCGCGACAGCATCACCTTCGCCGACCACAGCCTGGCCACCGACGCGGTGTTCTCGGAGACGCAGCTCGTCTCCTGCCGCAACGTGCTGATCTACTTCAACCGCAAGCTGCAGGACCGCGCGCTGGGGCTGTTCCACGAGTCGCTGTCGCGGCGCGGCTTCCTGGGCCTGGGCTCCAAGGAGACGCTGGACTTCTCCGGCTATGCCGACCGCTTCGAGGCGGTGAGCCGGCCCGACCGCATCTATCGCAAGGTGGGGGCATGAAGCGCGAACTGCCCGCCGACTTTTCCTTCCGCGCCGAAGCCGTGGCCGTCGGTGCCTCGGCCGGCGGCATCGACGCGCTGCTGGTGCTGCTGGAGGGCCTGCCGGCAGGCATGCGGGCGCCCATCGTGGTCGTGCTGCACCTGCCGGAGCAGCACGAGAGCCGGCTGCCGGAGGTGTTCGGCCCCCGCCTGGCGGTTCCCGTGCGCGAAGCACAGCCGCACTCTCCGGTGGAACCCGGCACCGTCTACTTCGCGCCGCCCGGCTACCACCTTCTGGTGGAGCACGACCGCAGCTTCTCCCTGAGCTGCGACCCGCCGGTGCTGTTCTCCCGGCCCTCCATCGACGTGCTGCTGGAGTCCTGCGGCGCGGTGTGGCGCGAGCGGCTCGCCGGCATCGTGCTGACCGGCGCCAACGAGGACGGCGCCCGCGGCCTGGCACGCATCGGCGAACTGGGCGGCCTCACGGCCGTGCAGGATCCGGGCGAGGCCCTGCACAAGGCGATGCCGGAAGCGGCGATCGCCGCGGCCCCGCCTGACTACGTCCTCCCGCTGGCGGGCTTGCGCAGCCTGCTGCACACTGTGGTGCGCTGATGACCTCCCCCTCCTCCGACGTCAACCTGCTGCTGGTGGACGACCTGCAGGAAAACCTGGTCGCCCTGGAAGCCCTGATCCGCCAGCCCGGCCGGCGGATCTTCACGGCGCGCTCGGGCGAGGAAGCCCTGTCGCTGATGCTCGAGCACTCCTTCGCGCTGGCGATCCTGGACGTGCAGATGCCGGGCATGAGCGGCTTCGAGCTGGCCGAACTGATGCGCGGCACCGAGCGCACGCGCAGCATCCCGATCGTGTTCGTCAGCGCCGGCGGGCGCGAGCTGAATTACGCGTTCCGCGGCTACGAGTCCGGCGCGGTCGACTTCCTCTACAAGCCGCTGGACCCGCACACGGTGCGCAGCAAGGTCAGCGTGTTCGTCGAGCTGTTCCGCCAGAGGCAGGAGCTGCAGGAAGCCAAGGCGCAGCTGCAGCGGGCGGTGAGCATGCGCGACGACTTCATGTCGATGATCGCGCACGAGCTGCGCAATCCGCTCAACTCGGTGTACCTGCAGGCGCAGCTGCGCCGCAGGATGCTCGCCGCGCCCAGGCCGCCGGACCCGCAGACCATGCTGAAGATGGTGGAGCGCGACGAGCGGCAGATCCGCAGCATGGTGCGGCTGCTGGACGACATGCTGGACGTCTCGCGCGCCCGCACCGGCAAGCTGGCCATCGTGCCGGCCCCCTACGACCTGGCCGCTTCCGCGACGGCCGTGGTCGACGCGATCCAGGAGCAGGCCAAGGGCTCGGGGATCACGCTCACGCTGGCCGCGCCGCCGACGCTTCCCATGGTGGGCGACGAATTCCGCATCGAGCAGGTCATCACCAACCTGCTGACCAACGCCTTGCGCTACGGACAGGGCAAGCCGGTGGCCGTGACGGTGGGGGTGCGCGAGACCGAGCCCGAGGCCTTCGTCTCCGTGCGCGACCAGGGCATGGGGGTCGATCCGGAGGACCAGGAGCGCATCTTCGAGCAGTTCGAGCGCACCGAGGGCTCGGCGCAGATCGCCGGGCTGGGCCTGGGCCTCTACATCGCGCGCCAGATCGCGCAGGCCCACAACGGCCGGCTGGAGGTGCGCAGCACGCCCGGAGAGGGTGCGGAATTCATCCTCTCCCTGCCGCTTCCCGCGCCGGGCAGTGCCGCGTGAGAAAATCGCCGGTTCCGGCCGCCCGCGGCTCTACAGATCACACGAAAAGAAATCATCATGGACGCAGAACGCATCAACCTGATCGGCACGACCCTGGCGGACCTGCAGGCCCGCACCGGCGACCTCCGGAGGTATCTTTGACTTCGATGCCAAGTCGGAGCGCCTGAGGACCGTCAACGCCTCCCTGGAAGACCCGGGAGTCTGGAACGACCCCAAGAAGGCCCAGGAGCTGGGCCGCGAGAAGAAGCAGCTGGACGACGTCGTCCTGAAGATCCAGACGCTGGAACGCGAGCTGTCCGACAACCTCGAGCTCTACGAAATGAGCAAGGAGGAAGGGGACGAGGCGGGACTGGAGACGATCGAGGCGGAAACGAGCGGGCTCGAGAAGACCGTCAAGGACCTTGAGTTCCGCCGCATGTTCAACCAGCCGGCGGACCCGAGCAACTGCTTCCTGGACCTGCAGGCCGGCGCCGGCGGCACGGAGGCGTGCGACTGGGCCAGCATGCTGATGCGGCAGTACATCAAGTACGCCGAGCGCAAGGGCTTCAAGTACACGGTGGAAGACGAGACCCCGGGCGACGTCGCCGGCATCAAGAGCGCCACGCTCAAGATCGAGGGCGACTATGCCTTCGGCCTGCTGCGCACGGAGACCGGCGTGCACCGCCTGGTGCGCAAGTCGCCGTTCGACTCCTCGGGCGGTCGCCACACCAGCTTCGCCAGCGTGTTCGTCTATCCCGAGATCGACGACTCGATCGAGATCGACATCAACCCGGCGGACGTGCGCACGGACACCTTCCGCGCCTCGGGCGCGGGCGGCCAGCACATCAACAAGACGGATTCGGCGGTGCGCCTGACGCACGTCCCGACCGGCATCGTGGTGCAGTGCCAGGACAGCCGCAGCCAGCACAGCAACCGCGACGTCGCCTGGCGGCGCCTGCGCTCGCGCCTGTACGACTTCGAGATGCGCAAGCGCATGGAGGCGCAGCAGAAGCTGGAGGACAGCAAGACCGACGTGGGCTGGGGCCACCAGATCCGCAGCTACGTGCTGGACAACAGCCGCATCAAGGACCTGCGCACGGGCGTGGAGATCTCGGCCACGCAGAAGGTGCTGGACGGCGACCTGGACGCGTTCATCGAAGCGTCGCTGAAGCAAGGCGTATGACGGCTGTGGAGGCCCTGCTTTTCGACATG
>DASWUI010000218.1:0-2537 GCA_036401715.1 Ramlibacter sp.
GGGCGCGGGCGTTTCCCGCCGCTCGCGCCGCGGCTTGCGCTTGGGCACCCGCAGGGTGTCGGGCAAGGTGTCGGTCGCCTGCAGGGGCAGGCTGGATTCCGGACGCAGGGTGAAGACGGACAGGGGATCGCCCGGCGTTCCCGGCGCCGCCGGCGGCGTGATGGCGCGGCTGGCGCTGCTGCTGCTCGCCGCGGGCGCCTGGAAGGGCCGCACCGCCTGGTACACGACGTAGCGCACCGCCTGCTGCACCGGCGTGTACTGCAGCAGCATCCAGATCAGCGCGACGTGCAGCACGCCGGTGGCCGCGAGGCCTTCGGGCGACATGCGCTGCCGCTGCAGTTTCGGTGGGGTGGGCCGGTCCAGCATGGGGAAAAGCGGTCGCAGGGATAATCGCACACATGGGTCGCAAGCCTCGTGTCGTGGTCGGTCTGAGCGGGGGCGTGGACTCCGCGGTCAGCGCGTACCTGCTCAAGCAGCAGGGCTACGAGGTCGTCGGCATCTTCATGAAGAACTGGGAAGACGACGACGACAGCGAGTACTGCTCCTCCAACGAGGACTTCGTCGACGCCGCCAGCGTGGCCGACGTGGTCGGCATCGAGATCGAGCACGTCAACTTCGCGGCCGACTACAAGGACCGCGTGTTCGCCGAGTTCCTGCGCGAATACCAGGCGGGCCGCACGCCCAACCCGGACGTGCTGTGCAATGCGGAGATCAAGTTCAAGTCCTTCCTCGACCACGCGATGCGGGTGGGCGCGGAGAAGATCGCCACCGGCCACTATGCGCGCGTGCGCGAGCGTGGCGGCCGCTTCGAGCTGCTCAAGGGCCTGGACGACAGCAAGGACCAGAGCTATTTCCTGCACCGGCTGAACCAGTCGCAGCTGTCGAAGACGCTGTTTCCGGTCGGCGAGCTGCGCAAGACGGAGGTGCGGCGCATCGCCGAGGAGATCGGCCTGCCCAACGCGAAGAAGAAGGACTCCACCGGGATCTGCTTCATCGGCGAGCGGCCCTTCCGCGAGTTCCTCAACCGCTACATCAGCAAGGAGCCGGGCCCGATCAAGGATCCGCGCGGCCGCGTGATCGGGCGGCACCAGGGCCTGTCCTTCTACACGCTGGGGCAGCGCCAGGGCCTGGGCATCGGCGGCGTCAAGGAAAAGGGCGCGCAGCGCGGCGGCGGCGAGCACGCGCCGTGGTTCGTCGCGCGCAAGGACATCGCGAAGAACACGCTGTGGGTGGTGCAGGGCCACGACCATCCCTGGCTGCTGTCCTCGGAGCTGCTGGCCGACGACGTGAGCTGGATCGCGGGCGAGGCGCCGGCGCCGGGCACTTATGCGGCCAAGACGCGCTACCGGCAATCGGATGCGCCGTGCACGTTGTCGCCCGCCGACGACGGATTCCGGCTCGAGTTCGACGAGCCGCAGTGGGCCGTGACGCCGGGGCAGTCGGCGGTGCTGTACGACGGCGAGGTGTGCCTGGGAGGCGGGGTCATCGCCGCCGCCGTCGAAGCGCTGGCCGCCTGAAATCGCGGCTGTCGCGGTTCGCCTGCGGGTTCAGGCTACGGCCGCATCGTGCAGGCCGTGGTGAGCGCGCGGAGCGCCGAACCGCGACACCCCCACGCTCACCGCCCGAACACGAACCCCCGCACCGCATCCGCCAGCGCCGTGTCCGGCGTGTTGATCGCGTAGACCTCCGACATGTGGCTGTGGCCGCGCAGCTGCACCAGCGGCCGGCAGCGCCCGGCGCCGCACAGCGCGGCCTGCGCCTGCTCCGCCTGCTCATGGAAGTCGGACGGGTCGAGCTCCGCGTACGCCACCATCATGGGCAACCGGGAGGCCGCCATGCCGGGCAGCGCCGAGCGCCGCGCATGCACCGAGGCATCGCTGCCGAAGTAGGCCTGCAGCCCCGGGCTGGCTGGCATGCTGGAGGGATCGAACACACCCGACACGAAGATGGCGCCGGCGATGCCGCCCCCGGGTTCCACGTGGAAGCGCGGGTGCCCCACGTACTGGGCGACGTGCGCGGCGCCGGCCGAGTGGCCCATGAGGTAGATGCGGTTCGGGTCGCCGCCGCGCGCGCCTATGTTCTCGCGCACCCAGGCGATCGCCGCGGCCAGGTCCTCCTGCGCCGCCGGCCACGGGTGCTGCGGCGCGAGCCGGTAGGTCGTGTTCACGCCCACCATGCCGTTGCGGACGGCCCACAGGGCGATGTTGTCGTAGAAGGGGCTGGTGCCGGTGCGGCGCGCGCCGGCGACGAAGCCGCCGCCATGCACGAAGACCAGCACGGGCCGGGACGCGCCCGCGGCCTGCGGCGCGAACACGTCCAGCACGTTGCGCTCGGCGTCGGGGCCGAAGCGCTCCGCCCGTGCCACGTTCACGCCCGCGTAGGGCTCGCGCTGCTGCAGCGGCGCATACAGCGCCGCGGTCTTCGGCGGGTCGATCACGCGCCCGATCCGCAGCAGCTGCGCCTCGATCGCATCGGGCACCTGCGAAGGCAGCGCGATGCTGCCGGCGGGCTGGAGCGCGCAGCCCGCAAGCACCAGG
>DASWUI010000219.1:0-2829 GCA_036401715.1 Ramlibacter sp.
GCGTCGCCGGCGATGCCCGCTACGTGCGCACCAACCTGCAGTACCAGCACTACATCCCCCTGAGCCGCCTCTACACCGTGGCCTTCAACGGCGAGCTCGGCTGGGGCAAGGGCCTCAACGGCCGGCCCTTCCCGGTCTTCAAGAACTTCTATTCCGGCGGCCTGGGCTCCGTGCGCGGCTTCGACCAGGGCACCCTGGGCCCGCGCGACGTGACCGGGTCCAGCATCGGCGGCGCCAAGAAGCTGACGCTGAACGCCGAGTTCATCGGCCCGTTCCCCGGCACCGGCAACGACCGGACGCTGCGCTGGTACGCCTTCGCCGACATCGGCAACGTGTTCGGCGAGAACGAGGACTTCGAGGCGAGCGAACTGCGCGCCTCCGCCGGCCTGGGCCTGTCCTGGCTTTCGCCGATCGGTCCGCTGCGCATCGCGATCGCGCAACCGGTGCGCAAGAAGCCTGGGGATAGAATCCAGAGATTCCAATTCCAGATCGGAACGTCCTTCTGATGAAGAAGACCCTGACCCGTCACTGCCTGGCGCTCGCGCTGGCGACGCTGGTGTTCGGCGCGCAGGCGCAGGCCGAGGACTTCCGCGTGGGCTTCGTCAACACCGACCGGATCTTCCGCGAGGCCAATACCGCCAAGGCGGCGCAGGCCAAGCTGGAACAGGAATTCGCGCGGCGCGAGAAGGAGCTCAATGACCTGGGCAACGCGCTCAAGGGCGCCTCCGAGCGCTTCGAGCGCGAGGCCGCCACGCTGTCGGAAGCGCAGCGCGGGCAGCGCCAGAAGGCCCTGATCGACCAGGACCGCGAGTTCCAGCGCAAGCGCCGCGAGTTCCAGGAAGACCTCAACGCCCGCAAGAACGAGGAACTGCAGGCCGTGCTGGACCGCGCCAACCGCGTGGTCAAGCAGGTGGCGGAGCAGGAGAAGTACGACCTGATCCTGCAGGAAGCCGTCTACATCAACCCGAAGCACGACATCACCGACAAGGTGATCAGGGCGCTGAACGCCGCGCGCTGACGCGCACCCGAGCGTGGCCCTCCAACTCGGCGAGATCGTCGCGGCCCTGGGCGGCGAGCTGCATGGGGATGCGGCACTGCGCATCGAAGGCATCGCCCCGCTGGAGTCCGCCGGGCCCGGCCAGCTCGCCTTCCTGAGCAACCCCCGCTACCGCTCCCAGCTGGACGCCTCGCGCGCCGGCTGCGTCATCGTGGCGCCCGCGATGCGCGAGTCCGCGCTGGCCCGCGGCGCCTGCATCGTCGCCGACGATCCCTATGCCTATTTCGCCCGCGTGACGCAGCTGTGGAAGCGCTCGCATGCCCGCCCCGCCGGCCCGGCGATCCATCCCAGTGCCGTGATCGACCCCGACGCCGTGGTCGCGCCGGACGCCCGGATCGGGCCGCATTGCGTGGTCGAGCGCGGCGCGCGCATCGGCGCGGGCACCGTGCTGAAGGCGCGCGTGTACGTGGCGGAGGACTGCAGCATCGGCGCGCGCTGCATCCTGCACGCCGGCGTCGTGATCGGCGCCGACGGCTTCGGCTTCGCGCCCAGCCAGGGCGGCTACGAGAAGATCGAGCAGCTGGGCGCCGTGCGCATCGGCGACGACGTGGAGATCGGCGCCAACACCTGCATCGACCGCGGCGCGCTGGCCGACACCGTCATCGAGGACGGCGTCAAGCTGGACAACCTGATCCAGGTCGGCCACAACTGCCGCATCGGCAGGCACACGGTGGTCTCCGGCTGCACCGGCATCGCGGGCAGCGCCAACATCGGCGCGCACTGCATGATCGGCGGCGCCGCGATGATCCTGGGCCACCTGACGATCGCCGACCGGGTGAACATCTCCGCCGGCTCCTTCGTCGCGCGCTCCATCCTCAAGCCGGGCCTGTACACCGGCATCTTTCCCATCGACGACAATGCCGCCTGGGAAAAGAACGCCGCCACGCTCAAGCAGCTGCACACGCTGCGCGAGCGCATCAAGGCGCTGGAAAAGAAACTCTGAACGCAGTCATGGACATCCACCAGATCCTCACGAAGCTCCCGCACCGCTACCCGTTCCTGCTGGTGGACCGGGTGCTGGCCGTGGACCCCGGCAAGTCGATCAAGGCGCTGAAGAACGTCACCATCAACGAGCCCTTCTTCACCGGCCACTTCCCGCACCGCCCGGTGATGCCGGGCGTGCTGATGCTGGAGGCGATGGCGCAGACGGCCGGCCTGCTGGCGTTCGCCGGCGACACGGTGACCCGCGACGCCAACTCGGTCATCTACTTCGCCGGCATCGACGGCGCGCGCTTCAAGCGCCCGGTGGAGCCGGGCGACCAGCTGGTGATGGACGTGGAGATCCTGCGCCACAAGGCGGGCATCTACAAGTTCAAGGGCACCGCGCGCGTGGGCGAGGACATCGCCTGCGAGGCCGAGCTGATGTGCACCATGCGCACGGTGACCTGAGGGCGCTTCGATGGCGAACATCCATCCGACCGCGATCGTCGACCCCAAGGCGGAACTGGACGCCAGCGTCACCGTCGGCCCCTACACGGTCATCGGCCCGCACGTGAAGGTCGGGGCGGGCACCAGCATCGGCCCGCACGTGGTGCTCGAGGGGCACACGACGATCGGCCGCGACAACCGCATCTTCCAGTTCGCCTCCATCGGCGCGGCCAACCAGGACAAGAAGTACATGGGCGAGCCGACCGAACTCGTCATCGGCGACCGCAACACGATCCGCGAGTTCACCACGCTGCACGTCGGCACCGTCCAGGACAAGGCCCGCACGGCCATCGGCAGCGACAACTGGCTCATGGCCTACGTGCACGTGGCGCACGACTGCATCG
>DASWUI010000220.1:0-5091 GCA_036401715.1 Ramlibacter sp.
AGCGCAATGTACGGCCGGGCTGGCACGAAGTCCGCAGGCGATTTCGTCCTGTTACAGGCCGCCCATGGAAAACTGCGCGCGCGCGTCCGCCCGTCCCCCCGCCGCTACCTTTCGGTACCGGCCACGGCGTCACCCCAGGGCGACATCGTTTCGGTGCAGCCCATGTTGCGGCCGCCTTCTCGCAGCACGCCGGCCGGGCATGCGAACAGGGAGGGAAACACCATGCGCCGTGCCGGCAGCACGGGCATCACCTCGGCGATCGCATCCAGGATCTCGGGGCCGAGGGCCTCGTCGGCGATCGCCTGGCCACCGCCGCTGACGTCGATGCGCGGCTGGTGGAACGCGTCTTCCAGGCCCATGCCGTGGTCCAGCAGGAAGGAAGCCAGCTGCATGACGGCGCCGAGGATCTTGCGTCCACCCGAGGCGCCGAGCGCGAACCGGCGGCCGTCGGCGCCGGTGCCGATCACCGGGCAGTAGTTCGCCAGCACGCGCTTGCCCGGCGCCAGCGAATTCGGCTTGCCCTGCTCCGGGTCGAACCACATGATGCCGTTGTTCAACAGCAGGCCGGTGGCAGGCGAGACGACGCGCGCGCCGAACACGGACAGCAGCGTCTGCGTCACCGAGCACATGTTGCCCTGCCGGTCCACCACGCTGAAGTGCGTGGTGCAGGGCGGCGCCTGCGGGCTTTCGTGGTCCCCCATGTTCTCCAGCCGCGCGCGGAAGGCCGCGTCCAGCGCGCGCGCCATCGCCCGGTAGGCCTGCGCGCCGGGGCCGCGGCCGTCCGGCTGCAGTTCGTGCTCCAGGCCGCGCAGCGCCAGCGCGAAGGTGGGACCGCCCGTGAGGCCGGGCGCGGCGTACAGGCGATGCCCGCGGTAGGGCACCTCCAGCGGCTCGGTCCACTGCGCGCGGTAGCCGGCGAGATCCCCTTCGGCCAGGCAGCCGCCCTTGGCCCGCACGTCGCGCACCAGCGCGCGGGCGATCGCGCCTTCGTAGAGCGCGCGCGGTCCCTCGTCGGCGAGCTGCTGCAGCGTGCGCGCCAGGGCGCGCTGGTCCAGGTGGCGGTCCGCGCTGCCGGTCCACGTGCCCACCACCGGCCACCTGCCTTCGTCCAGGAACATGGCGGCCGCGTCCGCGTCGAGGGAGAGCGCCTTGGCGCAAGAGGCGGTGATCAGGCCCGAGTACCAGTCGGCCAGCAGCCCCTCCTGCGCGAGCTGCACGGCGGGCAGCAGCAGTTCGCGCCAGGGCTTGCGGCCGTAGCGTTCGTGCGCGAGGCCCATGCCGGAGACGACGCCGGGCACGGCCACGGCGGTCGCGCCCTGCACGTTGCGGTCGCCGACCACCGCCTGCCACGGGAACAGGTCGGTGTTGCGGCCCGCGCCGCTGAGCGGGTAGTCGGCGGGATCCAGTTCGCGCGGCGAGCGCATGCCGTAGTCGAGCACGTGCGCCCGGGCCTCGCCGGCCCGCCACAGCACCATCGCGCCTCCCGCCATCGCGCCGCTCATCCAGGGCTCGACGACCCCCAGCGCGAAGGAGGTCGCCACCGCCGCGTCGACGGCGTCGCCGCCCGCAGCGAGCACGGCAGCGCCGGCCTGCGCCGCGCGCTTGTGCTGCGCGGCGACCACGCCCGCATCGGTGGCGATCACGGCCTTGCGGACCGACTGGCTGTTGGAGAAGTTGTCGTGGACCATTGGCACTCCCGCCGGGGCTGCCAATGTAGCGCGTGCCGCGCCGGCATGTCACCGTGCGGGCTCGACCCGCGATCCGCAACGCATGTCATTGCGGGCTTGACCGCCGAAATCAGCAGCACACCGCCGACGCCGCCGCCCACAGCACCACGCACGCCAGCAGCACGGAGGCGACCAGCTGCGCGAGCAGTTTCAGGGTGGTGGAGCCCGACTTCATTCCGCCAGTGTGGCGGAGCGAGAATGAACGGATCGTGAACGGCCCGCGCGGCGGGCCGGCCGTCAGCCGGCGGGCGCCGGGCAGCCGTTGCGGCAGCAGTACTGGCGCGATCCGGCCAGGAGGAAGGAGCGCAGGCCGGAGCGCGGGACGTGCCGGCCGCAGCGGAAGCAGCTCATGGTGGCGCCGAAGGCGCCGGGGAAGTCGGTGCCGCTGGACTTGGAAACATAGCGCAGGCCGTCGGCCCGCAACTCGGTCTTGACGTCGTCTTTCAACTGCAGTTCTCCTCGCCGGCGATCTTCCGGCCGGGCAGCGCTCACTGGGGCTCGGAAGTGGGCGAGGCGGGCGCGCCGGCCGGCGTGGGCGAGGGCGCGGCTTCCGGCTCCTTCTTGTTCAGCTGCTTTTCTTCCTTCTTGCGCTTCTTCTCCAGCTCGCGCTGGCGCTTGGCGAATGCGTAGTTGGGTTTGGCCATCGATGTCTCTCCTTCTCGACTCATGATCAGCCTCTGGCGAGGCACAAGGCTGGCGCCCTACGACGCCGGGAAGATCACGATGGGGGTTCGACTGCGACTCGCCGGAGGGGCGGGAAGGGGAAGAGGCCTCGGGATGACAGTCTTGCCGACGTCGGCCCGGACCATGGTACCCCATTTGCCCAGCCGCATCCATGCGGCAAGCCCGGCAGCGGCAGGTCCACGGCGGCCATGATCTTCCTCAACTCGGGCCGGCCGGCACCTGCTACCTTTGCGGCATGCACAACGAGCCCGTTCCCGCCGCGGCATCCACCGGGGCACCGCGCGTGCTGGTGGTCGACGACGAACGCGACGGCGCCGACTCGCTGGCGCAGCTGCTCGAGATGCTGGGCTTCGACCCCCTGGTCGCCTACGACGGCGAGGCGGGCGTGGCGGCGGCGCTGGAACACAGGCCGGCGGTCGTGATCCTGGACCTGCACATGCCCAACATGGGCGGCGTGGTGGCCTGCACGCGCATCCGCCAGGCCGCCGGCACGGACATCAAGCTGGTTGCGCTGACCGGCTCGGACCAGGCCACCGACCGCGAAGCCGCCGAGCTCGCCGGCTTCGACCACTTCCTGCTCAAGCCGGTCATGGTCGGCGCCTTGCTGCGCGTGCTGCCGCCCGCGGCCAGAAGCGCCGCCTGATCGACGCGCTTCCTCAGACCACCCGGAAGGTCCAGGCCGTGCGGTTCACGTTGCCGGCGTGGTCGCGCACCACCAGCTCGGCGCGGTGCTGGCCGCGGCCCAGCCGCTCGCGGTAGGCGATCTCGTCGTCCGTGATCCGCGCGTCGCCGGTGACGTTCAGGCCGTCCACCAGCAGGCGCACCGAGCGCGGGTCGACGCCGCTGCCCTTGTCGGCCAGCCGTGCGTGGATGAAGGTGCGGCCCCGTTCCTCGACGCGATCGCCGTTGGACGGCGTCAGGCCGATCACGCGCGGCGCCTGCCGGTCGCGGCGTGCCGCGTTGCCCATGGCCAGCGCCTGGAATGCGGGCGGGAAATTGAAGCTCTGCGCGACGACGGTGCCGCCGCGGTAGCTCACGCGCGCGGTCAGGCGCTGCAGCGGGTCGATGCGGTCGCCGCGGCGCACCCGGTACGTGCCGACGTAGCGGCCGGCGGCCTGCTCGCGCAGCGCGACCCGCACGCCGCTCTTGCCGAGCACCACGTTCGCATTGCGCGCGCCCGGGGTGGCGAACACCTGCACGCGCAGCACGGCGCCGGGCGCCAGGCCCGCGCTGGAGTCCAGCGCGATCGAGCGGACGGCGGGTTGCGCCACCACGGCGTGCTGCGCGGCGGCCGGCTGGGCCACCAGCACGGAAGCCATGGGAAACAGCAGCAGCGCGGCGGCGGCGGCATGGGTACGGATGGATTTCATGTCTCTGGTCCTCATGGGTGATTGCGTGAAATGGAGTTTGCGCGGCGGGGCGTGAACCCGCGCTGAATGGAATCCACTTCGCCGCGCCGCGGTCGAGCTGCGGCCGGCCGGTTGTGCATGAGAATGCACGGCCATGACTGCCGCCAGCCTCTTCGATCATCCCGGCCTGCTGGCCACGGCCATCGCGCAGGCGACCGACGACGTGATGTTCGCGAAGGACCTGGAAGGGCGGTACCGCTTCGCGAACCCCGCCACGCTGGCGGCGGTCGGCCGCAGCGCCGAGCAGGTCCTGGGCCGCACCGACGCCGAGATCCTGCTGGACCAGGACGCGGCCCGGCAACTGATGGAGACGGACCGGCACGTGATCGCATCCGGGCAGCCCACGGAGTTCGAGGAAGCGATCCCGATGCCCGACGGCACCGTGCGCCACTGGCTCACGCGCAAGATGCCGCTGCGCGGCGAAAGCGGCAGCGTGGTCGGCGTGCTGGGCATCGCGCGCGAGGTCACGCAGCGCAAGATCGCCGAGGCGCAGCGCGCCGCCACCCAGCTGAAGCTGGAGATGGGCATCCAGGCGGCGGGCCTGGTGATGGCGGAGATCGACTACCGCACCAACCTCAACCACATCTCGGGCGAGCTCGCGCGGCTGCTGGAGCTGGGCGACGGCCCGCTGACCGTTCCGCGCCAGGCGATCTTCGACCGCATCCACCCCGAGGACCGCGACCGCTACCTGCGGGAGATCGCGCGCACGCTCGACCCGCGCGGCAGCGGCCATCTGGCGATCGACGTGCGCGCGCTGCTGCCCAGCGGCGTGGTGCGCTGGCTGCACATCCGGCTGCAGATCGTGTTCGCGCCGGTGGACGGCAGGCTGCAGCCGCAGCGCGGCATCTGCGCCGCGCGCGACGTCACCACCGAGATGATCGCCGAGCGCAAGCTGCGCGCCGCGCAGAAGCTCACGCACGCGGTGATCGAGGGCGCCGGCGCGCTGGTGTACGCCAAGGACCTGCAGGGCCGCTACATCCTGTCCAACCAGGCCTGGCGCCGCCTGCACGGGCTGGATGCCGGGCAGGCGCAGGGCATCACCGACGAACAGATCTTCGGCGCCGAGGCGGCGGCCCGGCTGCGCGCCAACGACCGCCTCGTGGTCGAAAGCGGCCAGGGCATCCTCACCCAGGAGCGCGCGGTCGTGCAGGGGCAGCCCGCCACCTTCCGCACCAGCAAGTTCCCGCTGTACGACGAGACCGGCCAGATCTACGCGGTGTGCGGCGTGTCCACGGACATCACCGACGTGGTGGAGGCGGACCGGCGCAAGG
>DASWUI010000221.1:0-1681 GCA_036401715.1 Ramlibacter sp.
GGCTCGCCGCGGCGCGGGCCGCGGAGCACGTCACGGACGAAGAGCGGCAGCGCTTCGAGGCGCTGCTCGCCGGCATGGACCAGGCGGCGCAGGCGGGCGACAGCGGGCTGTATTACGACCTCAACGTGCAGTTCCACGCGCTGGTGCTGGCGCTGTCCCGCAGCATCGCGGAACAGCTGAAGCAGGCAATCTACGCGGGCGAATACACGGCGGGCGACCGGTTGAACGAGGCGGCCCTGGCAGTCCGCATGGGCACCAGCCGGGGCCCGATCCGCGAGGCCATCCGCATCCTGACCGGCACCGGGCTGGTCACGCCGGTGGTCAACCGCGGCGTGTTCGTGCGCAAGGTCTCGATCCAGGAGATGCTGGAGATCTACGACATGCGCGCGCTGGTCTTCGGCTTTGCGGCCGAGCGCGCCTGCGAGCACGTGACCGACGTCCACCGGCAGAAATTCGAGTCCCTGCTGGAAGGCATGGACCAGGCGGCGCAGGCCGGCGACAGCGGCCTCTACTACGACCTGAACGTGCAGTTCCACGCGCTGATCCTGGAGCTGTCGCACAGCCGGCGGGCGCACCAGCTGTACGACAGCTACGTCAAGGAACTGCACCTTTACCGCCGGCAGAACTTCAACGCCCCGGGCAACATGCGCCGCTCGAACGTGGAGCACCGCAGGATCTACGAGGCGATCTCGAAGGGGAACGCGGCGAAGGCGAAGCAGTACGCCGAGGAGCACATCCAGGCGGGGCGGCAGAGGCTGCTGGCGCTGGCGGATTCCTGATGTTTCGTCATCCCCGCGCAGGCGGGGACCCAAGGCTTCCAGGAGGAAAGGGCGCGCTGCGCCCTTTCGTTCCTTCAACGCCTTGGGTTCCCGCCTGCGCGGGAATGACGGTTACAGGTTCGCGATCACCGCACCCGTGAACGACACCGTGCTCCCCTTCCCCCGGATATCCCCCGTCCGCGCCTGCGCATCCCCCAGCGCTGCGGTGAGCCCCTTCTCCATGCTGCCCGCCGCCGCCACCGCCTCCGGAATGCCCTTCCTGCGCCCCAGCCAGTCCAGCAGCATCCGGGTCGAGTCGACCATCGCGTAGGGATTGGCGATCCCCTTGCCGGCAATGTCCGGCGCGGAGCCGTGGGTGGCCTGCGCCATGGCGAAATCGCCTTCGCCGATGCACAGGCCCGGCGCCATGCCCAGGCCGCCCACCAGGCCGGCGGCTTCGTCGGTGAGGATGTCGCCGAACATGTTGGTGGTGACCACCACGTCGAAGTTCTGCGGGTCGCGCACCAGGCGCATGGCCATGGTGTCGACGATGACCTCGTTGACGCTCACGTCGGGGAAGTCCTTCGCCGCCTTCAGGCACTCCTCCACGAACATGCCGCAGCCCAGCTTGAACACGGTGTTCTTGTGAACCACCGTCAGCTTCCTGCGGCGGCTGCGCGCCAGCGCCAGCGCCACGCGGGCGACACGCTCGCTGCCCTTGCGCGTGATCACCCGCACGGAGATCGTCATGTCCTCGCTGGGCCGGAACTCGCCCGAGCCGGCCACCACGTTGCGGTCCGGCTGGAAGCCCTCGTTGTTCTCGCGCACGATCACCGCGGCCGGCACGATCTCCAATCCGATGTCGTCGCCTTCGAGGATGCCGATCTTCAGGGCGTTCTTCGTCATTCCCGGAACCAGGGATC
>DASWUI010000222.1:0-1849 GCA_036401715.1 Ramlibacter sp.
GACAAGGAGCGCGGCGTGACCATCAACTCCCACATCTTCAGCGGCTTCGGCTACCGCGATGCGGTGAATGCCGTGGCCCACCACCTGGAGCAGAAGGGCCTGGGCGAGAAGAAGACCACCTGGCGCCTGCGCGACTGGGGCATCAGCCGCCAGCGCTACTGGGGCACGCCGATCCCGATCATCCACTGCGACGTGCACGGCGCGGTGCCGGTGCCCGAGAAGGACCTGCCGGTGGTGCTGCCGCAGGACTGCGTGCCGGACGGCAGCGGCAACCCGCTGAACAAGCGCGAGGACTTCCTGGCCTGCAGCTGCCCGGTGTGCGGCAAGCCGGCGCGGCGCGAGACCGACACCATGGACACCTTCGTGGATTCGTCCTGGTACTTCATGCGCTACTGCGACCCGCGGAACGACCAGCAGATGGTCGCCGGGGGCACGCAGTACTGGATGCCGATGGACCAGTACATCGGCGGCATCGAGCACGCGATCCTGCACCTGCTGTACGCGCGCTTCTGGACCAAGGTGATGCGCGACCTGGGACTGGTGAAGATCGACGAGCCCTTCACGAAGCTGCTGACGCAGGGCATGGTGCTCAACGAGGCCTTCTCGCGCACCACCACCGGCAAGCAGTACTTCTGGGCGCACGAGCTCGACATCGTGCGCGACGAGCACGCCAGGGTGATCTCGGCCACCGCCAAGGCCGACGGCCAGCCGGTGACCTACGAGGGCTGGACCACCATGTCCAAGTCCAAGAACAACGGCGTGGACCCGCAGGACCTGATCGAGAAGTACGGCGCCGACACCGCGCGCCTGTACACGATGTTCACGGCGCCGCCGGAGGCCACGCTGGAATGGAACGACGCCGCGCTGGAAGGCAGCTACCGCTTCCTGCGCCGGGTCTGGAACTTCGGCCACAAGCTGTCGGCGGCCAGCGCCGCGCCGGCCGCGAGCTACGGCAAGCAGCCGCAGGCCCTGCGCCGCGAGATCCACACGGTGCTGCGCCAGGTGGACTACGACTACCAGCGCATGCAGTACAACACGGTGGTGTCCGGCGCGATGAAGATGCTCAATGCGCTGGAGGACTTCAAGGCGGGCGAGGAAGCGGGCGCGGACGCCGCGCTGCGGGAGGGCTTCGGCATCCTGCTGCGCGTGCTGTATCCGGCCACCCCGCACGTGGCGCACGCGCTGTGGAAGGAACTGGGCTACGGCGCCGCCCATGGCGAGCTGCTGGACGCGCCCTGGCCGCAGGTGGACGAGGCCGCGCTGGTGCAGGACGAGATCGAGCTGATGCTGCAGGTCAACGGCAAGCTGCGGGGCTCCATCCTGGTGCCGGCCACCGCGGGCAAGGCGCAGATCGAGGAGATCGCGCTGGCCAGCGAGGCCTTCGAGAAGTTCGCGGGCGGGGCGGCGGCCAAGAAGGTCATCGTGGTGCCCGGCCGGCTGGTGAACGTCGTCGTATGAAGCGGCGCACGCTCCTGGCCGGCGGCGGCGCGGCACTGCTGGCCGGCTGCGGCTTCCAGCTGCGGCAGGCGCCCGACTTCGCCTTCGATTCGATCGTGCTCAATGCCCCGGCGAGCTCGCCGCTGGCCGCCGAACTGCGGCGCACGCTCGCTGCCAACGGCCGGGTGGAGGTCGTGACGCCCACGCCCATGCCGGCGCTGGCCGCTTCGGCGCCGGCGCCCGCGGCGCGGCCGGGCCAGGTCGTGTTCGACCTGCCGCAGGAACTGCGCGAGAAGGTGGTGGTGGGCCTCAACGCGAGCGGCCAGGTGCGCGAGTTCCAGCTGCGCCTGCGCATCCGCTTCCGCGTGCGTACGCCGCAGGGGCGCGAACTGATTCCCGAGACCGAGCTGCT
>DASWUI010000223.1:0-14995 GCA_036401715.1 Ramlibacter sp.
GAGCTGATCGCCATGGCCACCAACGCCCTGCTGGACGAGGGTGACGAACTGCTGATCCCCTCGCCGGACTATCCGCTGTGGACGGCCTGCACGGCGCTGGCCGGCGGCACCCCGGTGCACTACATGTGCGACGAGGCCAACGGCTGGATGCCGGACCTCGACGACATCCGGCGCAAGATCACCCCGGCCACCAAGGGCATCGTGGTGATCAACCCCAACAACCCCACGGGCGCGCTCTATTCGCGCGAACTGCTGCTGGAGATCGTGGCCATCGCGCGCCAGCACGGGCTGGTGATCTTCGCCGACGAGGTGTACGACAAGGTGCTGTACGACGGCGTGAAGCACACCGCCATCGGCAGCCTGTCCGAGGACGTGCTCACGCTGACCTTCAACTCGCTGTCCAAGAGCTACCGCTCCTGCGGCTACCGCGCCGGCTGGATGGTGGTCTCGGGCGACAAGAAGGCCGCCGCCGACTACATCGAGGGCCTCACCATGCTCTCGAACATGCGCCTGTGCGCGAACGTGCCGGGCCAGTGGGCGATCCAGACCGCGCTGGGCGGCTACCAGAGCATCAACGAACTGATCCAGCCGGGCGGCCGCCTGCGCCGCCAGCGCGACCTCGCGTACGAGCTGATCACGGCCATCCCCGGCGTCTCCTGCGTGAAGCCGCAGGCGGCCCTGTACATGTTCCCGCGGCTGGACCCGAAGGTCTACCCGATCGCGGACGACCGCCAGTTCTTCCTGGAGCTGCTGCAGGAGACGCGCGTCATGCTGGTGCAGGGCACGGGCTTCAACTGGCCGCAGCCGGACCACTTCCGGATCGTGTTCCTGCCCCACGAGGACGACCTGCGCGAGGCCGTCGGCCGCATCGCGCGCTTCCTCGACAACTACCGCAAGCGTCACTCGAAATGAAACCGATCCAAGTCGGCCTCCTGGGCATCGGCACCGTGGGCAGCGGTGTGTTCAACGTGCTCAAGCGCAACCAGGCCGAGATCCAGCGCCGCGCCGGCCGCGGCATCCAGATCACCATGGTGGCGGACCTCGACACCGCGCGCGCCGAAGCCGTGGTGGGCGGCAACGCGAAGGTCGTGAAGGACGCGCGCGAGATCATCGCCAACCCGGACATCGACATCGTCGTCGAGCTGATCGGCGGCTACGGCATCGCGCGCCAGCTGGTGATGGAAGCGATCCAGGCCGGCAAGCACGTGGTCACCGCCAACAAGGCGCTGCTGGCCGTGCACGGCACCGAGATCTTCGCGGCGGCGCACGCCAAGGGCGTCATGGTGGCGTTCGAGGCCGCGGTGGCCGGCGGCATCCCCATCATCAAGTCCCTGCGCGAGGGCCTCACGGCCAACCGCATCGAGTGGATCGCCGGCATCATCAACGGCACCACCAACTTCATCCTGTCGGAGATGCGGGACAAGGGCCTGGACTTCGACGTGGTGCTGAAGGAGGCGCAGCGGCTGGGCTATGCCGAGGCCGACCCCACCTTCGACATCGAGGGCGTGGACGCCGCGCACAAGGCGACCATCATGTCCGCCATCGCCTTCGGCGTGCCGGTGCAGTTCGACAAGGCCTACGTCGAGGGCATCACCAAGCTGTCCTCGGTGGACATCGAATACGCCGAGCAGCTGGGCTACCGCATCAAGCTGCTGGGCATCTCGCGCCGCACCGACAAGGGCATCGAGCTGCGCGTGCACCCCACGCTGGTGCCGTGCAAGCGCCTGATCGCCAACGTGGAAGGCGCGATGAACGCGGTGGTGGTGCAGGGCGATGCCGTCGGAACCACCCTCTACTACGGCAAGGGCGCCGGCAGCGAGCCGACCGCCAGCGCCGTCATCGCCGACCTGGTGGACGTCACGCGCCTGCACACCGTGGACGCCGCGCACCGCGTGCCGCACCTGGCGTTCCAGCCGGACCAGATGAGCGACGCGCCCATCCTGCCCATGAGCGAGGTGGTCACCAGCTACTACCTGCGCCTGCGCGTGGCCGACCAGGCCGGCGTGCTGGCCAAGGTGGCCGGCCTGCTGGCGACCGCCGGCATCAGCATCGACGCCATGCTGCAGCGGGAGGCCTCCGCCATCGGCGGCAAGGGCTCCACCCAGACCGACCTCATCCTGCTGACGCACAGCGTGCGCGAAGGCACGATGAACGAGGTGATCGCGCAGATGCAGGGCCTGGCCACCGTGCTGGCGCCGATCACGCGCATCCGCAAGGAAGAACTGGCCTGAGGGCCGAAACGATGCTGTACATCTCCACCCGCGGCCATCCGGACCGCAAGCATTTCTGCGAGATCCTGCTGGAGGGCCTGGCGCCGGACGGCGGCCTTTACCTGCCGGAAAGCTACCCCAAGGTCGATGCGGCGACGCTCGCGAAGTGGCGTGGCCTGCCGTATGCGGACCTCGCCTTCGAGATCCTGTCGCTCTACATCGACGACATCCCGGCGCAGGACCTGCGGGCGCTGTGCCGCAAGACGTACACCAGGGAGGTTTTCGGCACGGAACAGATCGTGCCCCTGAAAGCCTTGGATTCCCGCCTGCGCGGGAATGACGGCGATGTGTACCTCGAAGCCCTGTCCAACGGCCCCACGCTGGCCTTCAAGGACATGGCGATGCAGCTGCTGGGCAACCTGTTCGAATACGAGCTGGCGCGCCGCGGCGAGGAGCTGAACATCCTGGGCGCGACCTCCGGCGACACCGGCAGCGCGGCCGAATACGCCATGCGCGGCAAGAAGGGCGTGCGCGTCTTCATGACCTCGCCGAACGGCCGCATGAGCCCCTTCCAGCAGGCGCAGATGTTCAGCCTGCAGGACGCCAACATCCACAACCTGGCGATCGAGGGCGTGTTCGACGACTGCCAGGACATCGTCAAGGCGGTGTCGAACGACCTGGCGTTCAAGCGCAAATACCGCATCGGCACGGTCAACTCGATCAACTGGGCGCGGCTGGTGGCGCAGGTCGTCTACTACTTCGCCGGCTACTTCCAGGCCACCCGGTCGAACGACGAGCGCGTGAGCTTCGCCGTGCCCTCGGGCAACTTCGGCAACATCTGCGCCGGCCACGTCGCCCGCATGATGGGCCTGCCCATCGCGCAGCTGGTGCTGGCCACCAACGAGAACGACGTGCTGGACGAGTTCTTCCGCACCGGTACCTACCGGGTGCGCGGCAGCAAGGACACGTACGAGACCTCCAGTCCCTCCATGGACATCTCCAAGGCCAGCAACTTCGAGCGCTTCGTGTTCGACCTGCTGGGCCGCGACGGGGCGAAGGTGCGCTACCTGTTCGCCGAGGAGCTGGCGGCCAAGGGGCGATTCAACCTGGCCGCCGAAGTGCTGCAGGCGCGCGAGGCCTACGGCTTCGTCTCCGGCCGGAGCACGCACGCCGACCGCCTGGCCACCATCCGCGACACCTGGGAGCGCTTCGGCACCGTGATCGACACCCATACCGCCGACGGCCTGAAGGTCGCGCGCGAGCACGGGCGCCCGGGCGTGCCGATGATCGTGCTGGAGACGGCGCTGCCGATCAAGTTCGCCGCCACCATCGTGGAGGCGCTGGGCCGCGAGCCGGACCGGCCGGCGAAGTTCGCCGGGATCGAGCAACTGCCCAAGCGCGTGACCGTGCTGCCCGCCGACGCCGAGCGCGTGAAGCAGTTCATCGCGGCGCACTGCGCATGAAAGTCGTAGGCTTCGCCGGCTACTCCGGCTCGGGCAAGACCCACCTCGTCGAGCGCCTGATCCCCGCGCTGAAGATGCGCGGCCTGCGCGTCTCGGTCGTCAAGCATGCGCACCACAAGTTCGACATCGACCATCCCGGCAAGGACACCTGGCGGCACCGCGAGGCCGGTGCCTTCGAGGTGGTCGTCGCCTCCGACCGGCGCCTGGCGCTGATGCGCGAGTTCGAACAGCCGGCCACCCTCACCGTGCACCACCTCCTGGCCGAGCTGTACGACGGCGTGGACTGGGTGCTGGTGGAAGGCTTCAAGCAGAGCAACCTGCTCAAGGTCGAGGTGTGGCGCGCGCAATCCGGCAAGCCGGTGCGCTACCCGGACGACGATTTCGTCGTCGCCATCGCGACCGACTCCGCCGACCAGCTGCCCCAGGCCACCCTGCGGCCGGTGCTGGATCTGAACGATCCGGATGCCATCGCGCAGTGGCTGGTCGACAATGGGGAGAGGTTCGAGTACGACCCGGAGAGATACGCGTGAACGCTCCCCGTCCCGCGCTGCGCCCGCTGGATGACGCCCTGGAGGCGCTGCTGGCCCACGCACGGCCGCTGGCGCAGGCCGAGACCGTCGCCACCTTCGACGCCGACGGCCGCGTGCTGGCGGAAGACCTGGTGTCGCCCCTGCAGGTCCCGCCGCAGGACAACAGCTCCATGGACGGCTATGCCGTGCGCAGCGCGGAAGTCGCCGACGAGGGCGTCCCTTTCGCGGTCAGCCAGCGCATTCCCGCCGGCGCCTCGCCGCAGCCCCTTCAGCCCGGCACGGCCGCCCGCATCTTCACCGGCGCGCCGGTGCCCGCGGGCGCCGACGCGATCGTGATGCAGGAGGACACCGAGGCCATGGACGACGGGCGGGTGCGCATCCTGCGCGTGCCCTCGCCGGGCCAGTGGATCCGCCGCAGCGGCGAGGACATCACCCGCGGCAGCACCGTGCTGGCGCGTGGCGAGCGCATCGGCCCGGCCGCGCAGGGGCTGGCCGCCAGCATCGGCCGTGACCGCCTCACCGTCACCCGCCGCCCGCGCGTGGCCCTGTTCTCCACCGGCGACGAGCTCGTGATGCCCGGCGCGGTGGCCCCGGAGGCGATGAAGCCCGGCGCCATCTACAACTCCAACCGCTTCTTCCTGCGCAGCCTGCTGCTGCGCCTGGGCTGCGAGGTCGAGGACCTCGGGATCGTGCCCGACCAGCGCGCCGCCACCGTCGAGGCGCTGCGCGCCGCCTCCGCGCACAACGACCTGATCCTCACCAGCGGCGGAGTCTCGGTCGGCGAGGAGGACCACATCAAGCCGGCGGTGCAGCAGCTCGGCTCGCTGGACCTGTGGCAGATCGCGATGAAGCCGGGCAAGCCCTTCGCCTACGGCCGCGTGGGCGAGGCGCACTTCATCGGCCTGCCGGGCAATCCGGTCTCCAGCTTCGTGACCTTCCTGCTGCTGGTACGTCCCTTCCTGCTGAAGCTGCAGGGTGCAAGCCGCGTCGTGCCGCAGGCCGTGCGGATGCCGGCCCATTTCGACTGGCCGCGACCCGACAGGCGCCGCGAGTTCCTGCGCGCGCGCCGCGACGCGCAGGGCGGGCTGGAGCTGTTCCCGAACCAGAGCTCCGGCGTGCTGACGTCGACGGTGTGGGGCGACGGCCTCGTGGACGTGCCGGCGGGACAGACGATCGCGCGCGGGGAACTCGTGCGCTTCCTGCCGCTGGCGGAGCTGCTGGCATGAACCTCCGGATCAGGTACTTCGCATCGGTGCGCGAAGCGGTGGGGCAGGGCGCGGAGAGCGTGCAGACCCGCAGCGAAACGCTGGGCGCGTTGCGCGACGAGCTGATCGCGCGCGGCGAGCCGTACGCCTCGGCGCTGGCGCGCGGCAAGGCGGTGCGCATGGCGCTGGACCAGGTGATGAGCGACGAGTCGGCCGCGCTGCGCGAAGGCTGCGAGGTCGCCTTCTTCCCGCCGGTCACCGGCGGCTGAGGAGCCCAGCGATGGCCGCACCGCGCGTCAGCATCCAGACCGAAGACTTCGACCTCGCCGCCGAGATCGCTGCCCTGCGCGGAGCCGATCCCGGCGTCGGCGCCGTGTGCAGCTTCATCGGCACCGTGCGCGACCGCAACGACGGCAGCGCGGTGAGCGCGATGGAGCTCGAGCACTATCCCGGCATGACCGAGAAGGCGATCGAGCAGATGATCGACGAGGCCTTCCGCCGCTTCGACATCCGCGCGGCGCGCGTGATCCATCGCGTGGGGCCGCTGAACCTGCAGGACCAGATCGTGCTGGTGGTCGTCACCTCCTCGCACCGGGGCGAGAGCTTCCGGGCCTGCGAGTTCCTGATGGACTACCTCAAGACGCAGGCGCCGTTCTGGAAGAAGGAAAGCACGCCGGAAGGCGAGCGCTGGGTCGATGCGCGGGTGGCGGACGATGCGGCGCTGGAGCGCTGGGGCATCGCCAGCAAGAACACCTGAGCGCCCTTGGGGTGCCCCCGAACCACGTTCATGTCATTGCGGGCCTGACCCGCAATCCAGTGCGCGCGTGGTGCCGCGACGGGCCGGGACACGCCTGCATGGATCCCGGGTCACGCCCGGGATGACATGTTCTCCTCAGGATGGCATCACCTTGCGCGATGGCATGCCTGCGGCTCCTCTCCCTTCCCCTGTGGGGGAGGGCCGGGGTGGGGGCAGCGAGCGCCACGGACATACCAGTAAAAAAGGCGGCCAGCGGCCGCCTTCAAGTCACGGGCAAGGAAGCCTTACTTCGGCTGGAACCCGCTCGCCTTGATGATCCGGTCCCAGCTCTGCGTATACCCCTTCACGCGGTTGGCGAAAGCCGCCTGGGGCTGGAAAGCCACCGTCAGGCCCATCCCCGTGAGCCGCTCGCGCAGGTCCGGCATCGCCACCACTTTCGCCAGCGCCTGGTTGAGCTGCTCGATCACCGCCGGCGGGGTGCCGGCGGGCGCGAACAGGCCGTAGTACGGCAGTTCCTCGAGGCCGGCGATGCCCAGTTCGGCGAAGGTCGGCACGTCCGGCAGGATCGCCTGGCGCTTGTCGCCGATCACCGCCACGACCCGCAGCTTGCCGGCCTTGTGGTTCTCGATGAAGTCGGGAATGGAGGCGACGCCCGCCTTGATCTGGTTGCCCAGCATGTCGGCCATCATGGGCGCGCTGCCGCGGTAAGGGGCGGCCTGCAGGTCCAGCTTGTACTTGCTGCCGATCATGCCGACCATGAACTCGGGAATCGAGGCCGGCGCCGGCACGCCGATGGTGTCCTTGCCGCCGTTCTGCTGGACGAACCGCACGTACTCGGCCACCGACTTCGCCGGCGTCCCGCCGGAGACGGCCAGGGCGTTGGCGAAGGTGGCGAAGCCGGCGACCGGCACGAAGTCCACGGCCGGGTCGAAGCCGGGGTTCTTCGTCACCAGCGGCAGGATCGAGATCGAGTGGTCGTGGCTCAGGAAGAAGGTGTGGCCGTCCGGCGCCGAGGCCTTGAGCGCCTGCGCGGCGATCTGGCCGCCGGCGCCGGCGCGGTTCTCCACGACCACGGGCGCGCCGAGCTGGTCCTTCAGCTTGTCCGCGAGCGCGCGCGCGATCGCGTCGGTGCCGCCGCCGGGCGGGAAGCCCACCAGGATGCGGATCGGGGTGCTGGATTGCGCCTGGGCGAGGCCGCTGGCGAGGGTGATCAGGCCCGCCAGGAACAGGCGGCGCACGGGCGTGAAGCGGGGGGACGGGTTCGGCATCGGCCGAGCATAACGTCGCGCGCTTACGCGGCCTGACGCTGGGCTGGCACGGGGGGCGGCACGAAGGCGGCGCGTGCCTCCTCCTCCAGTTCGCCGGTGAGCAGCTGCAGCAGTTCCAGCAGCTGTTCCTGCTGCTGCTTGTCCAGCGGCGCCATCAGGCGCTTGTAGGCCTTCTCGGCGGGCTTCTGCGCCTGCTGCAGCAGCTGCTCGCCCTGGGCGGTGAGGGACACCGACACGTTGCGCCGGTTCTCCTCGGCCGGGCCGCGGGTGACCAGGCCGCGGGACTGCAGGCCGCGCAGGACGCGCAGCACGGTCACCTTGTCGAAGCCGAGCGCCCGGGCCAGGCTGGACTGCCCCATGCCGGGGTGCGCCTGCAGCACGGTCAGCACGCCGAACTGGGCGGGAGTCAGGCCGAGGTCGCGGCACGCGTCCTCGAACACGGCCGCCGAGATCTGGTGCGCGCGCCGCAGCAGGAAGCCTGGGCGGGCATACAGCCGGGACAGGCTGGCGGGGATCTTCTGGGGTGGGGGCACGGGTGGACGGTGGGTTGCGGGTATGCGCGGATTGTGCACCGGCAAGGCTGCTTCCATAATCGTTAGCATGCCAACTTGCAAGCCCGCAAATCAATGAACCTGCTCATGCGCGCGGCCGCAGCCGCCTTCACCCTGTTCAGCTTCGGCGCCCTGGCGCAGGCTCCCCAGGCCGGGGCCGGCGTTCCGCTCAAGCTCATCGTCCCCTTCACCCCAGGCACCGGGATCGACATCGTGGCCCGCACCGTGGGGCCCAAGCTGGGCCAGCGCCTGAATCGCCCGGTGGTGGTCGAGAACCGCGCCGGCGCCTCGGGCAACATCGGCACCGAGGCCGTCGTGCGCGCGCCGGCCGACGGCAACACGCTGCTGGTCAGCGTGAACACGCTGGTCATGAACAAGGGCCTCTACCCGCAGCTGCCCTTCGACCCGGTCAAGGACCTCGTGCCGGTGTCGCTGACCAGCTGGGGCCAGCTGATCCTGGTGGCGCACCCCGGCACCGGCTTCAAGACCGCGCGCGACCTCGTGGCCGCCGCCAAGGCCAAGCCGGGCCGCATCAATTACGCCAGCCCGGGTGTCGGCACGCCGCACCACATGTCCATGGAGCTGTTCAAGCAGACCGCCGGCGTGTACCTGACCCACATCCCCTACCGGGGCACGGCGCAGGCGGTGACGGACATCCTGGGCGGCCAGGTGGAAGCCATGTTCCTGCCGATCCACGTCGCCCTGCCGCACGTCAAGACCGGCAAGCTGGTGGCGCTGGGCATCGGCAGCGACAAGCGCCACCCGCTGTTGCCCGACCTGCCGACGCTCAAGGAAGCCAAGGCCGGCGACGTCAACGTGGACATGTGGTTCGGCATCTTCGCGCCGCCCGGCACGCCCGCCGACCAGGTGCAGAAGCTGAACCAGGAGCTGCGCGAGATCCTCGCCTCGCCCGAGGTGCGCACCGCCTTCTCCACCCAGGGCATGGACCCCGCATCCAGCTCGCCGGAGGAATTCCGCCGGCTGGTGAGCCGCGACGCGGACCGCTGGGCCGGCCTGATCCGCACGGCGAAGATCAAGGCGGAGTAGCCATGCGCATCGCCATCGTCGGAGGCGGCATCGGCGGCCTCGCGCTCGCGCTCGGCCTGCACCAGCGCGGCATCGCCTGCGAGGTCTACGAAAGCGCGCCGGAAGTCCGGGAACTCGGGGTCGGCATCACGCTGCTGCCGCATGCCGTGCGCGAGCTCGCCGCGCTGGGCGTGCAGCCGCAGCTGGAAGCGCAGGGCATCGAGAACCTGGAGAGCGTGTTCTTCAATCGCTGGGGCCAGTTCATCTACCGCGAGCCGCGCGGCCGCCACGCCGGCTACAGCGTGCCGGAGATCGGCATGCACCGCGGGCGGCTGCACGGCATCCTCTACCAGGCCGCGCTGCAGCGCCTGGGGCCCGCGCGCATCCACCTGGACCACCGCTGCGTCGGCGTGCAGCAGGAGGGCCAGCGGGTCACGCTCGCTTTCCAGGACGTGAAGGGGCAGCTGCGCCCCCCGGTGGAGGCGGACGTCGTCATCGCCTGCGACGGGGTGAATTCGGCGGTGCGCCGCCAGTTCTACCCGCAGGAGAAGCCCGCCTTCGCCGGCATCAACACCTGGCGCGGCGTGACGGTGCACAAGCCGATCCTCACCGGCAAGACCTACCTGCGCATCGGCACGGTGGACACCGGCAAGATCGTGATCTACCCGATCATCGATAACGTCGACGGGCAGGGCAACCAGTTGATCAACTGGACCGCCGAGATCCGCCAGCCGGAAATGGGCATGAACGACTGGAACAAGCCGGGCAAGCTGGAGGACTTCCTGCCGATCTACCAGGACTGGAAGTTCGGCTTCCTGGACGTGCCGCAGCTGCTGCGCACCGCCAGCGAGATCCTGGAGTACCCGATGGTCGACAAGGATCCCGTGCCGCGCTGGACCTTCGGGCGCGTGACCTTCCTGGGCGACGCGGCGCACCCCATGTACCCGCGCGGCTCCAACGGCAGCGCGCAGGCGCTGATCGATGCGGCGCTGCTGTCGAAGCTGCTGGCCGGCGGGGGCGACCCGCTGCAGGTGCTGCAACGCTACGAGGCCGAGCGCCTGCCCGCCACCGCGAAGGTGGTGGAGACCAACCGCACGGTGCCGCCGGACTTCATCATCATGAAGGCGGACGAACTCAGTGGCGGCAAGCCGTTCCCGGGCACGATCGACGACCTGGTGAGCCAGGAGGAGCTGCGCCGGATCTCGGACGATTACAAGAAGGTGGCGGGGTTCACGGTCGAAAAGGTGAATTGACTCTCCCCGTCATCCCCGCGGAGGCGGGGACCCAAAGCGTTGCAGCCGCCGCGCAGCGGCGGTTCCGGGAAGCCTTGGCTCCCCGCCTCCGCGGGGATGACGGGGTCCCCGCCCCCGCGGGGACGAAGAAACCCTCAATGCAAATGCCGCGGCCGCGTCGCGTCGTCGTCCGACGCCGGCTCCGCCGGCGCCACCGGCACGAAGGGCTCGCGCCAGCCCGATTGCAGCAAGGCCTGGTCCAGCAGGTGCATCAGGCCCTGCATCAGCTTGGGCTGCATCTCCATCTGGAAGCTGCGCGGCTTGTTGGCGCCATTGGGCGGACGTTCGTTGAAGTTCAGGCGCAGCGGCCCGTTGGCCAGCGGCGTGGCATCGACGTCGGTCACCAGCAGCGGCTCCTCGCCCAGGGGCAGGCGCTGCTGGCCTTCCTTGTAGGGCGTGTCGAAGTCGGCGTGCTGCAGGAACTCTTCCTTCCGGAACTCGGCCAGCATCTTCTTGAGTTCCGGGTTGGCGCCCGCAAGTGAGGCTCCGGCGTTCTCCAGCTTCAGCAGGTGCTCGGTCAGCAGCTTGGACAGGAGCGGCCACAGGCCTACCATCAGGCGGCGCGTGAGCCACATGCGCATCTCCTCGCCCTCGACGGTGTTGATGCGCATGAGGATGCGGTCCTGCTCCGGCAGGTAGGTGACCGACATCTGGTGGATCTGCATGAGGTTTGATTCTAGTCACGCCCCGGCCGGCGAGCCGGGACCTACAGTGCGGCCTTGAAAAGTACCGCTCCACGCCTATCTGGGCCGTAACGGAGTATTTCATGCGACTCGACAAACTCACCACCAAGTTCCAGGAAGCCCTGGGCGACGCCCAGAGCCTCGCGCTGGCCAACGACCATGCCTACATCGAACCGGCGCACCTGCTGGTCGCGATGCTGCGGCAGGAGGACGGCCCGCGGGCGCTGCTGCAGCGCGCCGGCGTCAACGTGCCGGGCCTGCTGGCCGCGGCCGAAGGGGCGATGCACAAGCTGCCGCAGGTGCAGGGCCAGGAACAGGTCCAGGTGGGGCGCGACCTCGCTGGTTTGCTGCAGCAGGCCGAGAAGGAGGCGCTCAAGCGCAACGACCAGTTCATCGCCAGCGAGAACTTCCTGCTGGCGGTGGCCGAGACCAAGCAGGACATCGGCCGCATCGCCCGCGAGAACGGGCTCTCGCGCAAGTCGTTCGAGGCGGCCGTCGATGCCGTGCGGGGAGGACAGAACGTGAATTCCGCCGAAGCCGAAGGCCAGCGCGAAGCGCTGAAGAAGTACACGCTGGACCTCACCGAGCGCGCCCGCATGGGCAAGCTCGACCCGGTGATCGGGCGCGACGAGGAGATCCGCCGCGCCATCCAGGTCCTGCAGCGCCGCACCAAGAACAACCCGGTGCTGATCGGCGAACCCGGCGTGGGCAAGACCGCCATCGTCGAAGGGCTGGCGCAGCGCATCGTCGCCGGCGAGGTGCCGGAGACGCTGAAGAACAAGCGCGTGCTCTCGCTGGACATGGCGGCGCTGCTGGCCGGCGCCAAGTACCGCGGCGAGTTCGAGGAGCGCCTGAAGACGGTGCTCAACGAACTGGCCAAGGACGAGGGCCAGACCATCGTCTTCATCGACGAACTGCACACCATGGTCGGCGCCGGCAAGGCCGAAGGTGCCATGGACGCGGGCAACATGCTCAAGCCCGCCCTGGCGCGCGGCGAGCTGCACTGCGTGGGCGCGACCACGCTGGACGAGTACCGCAAGTACATCGAGAAGGACGCCGCGCTGGAGCGCCGCTTCCAGAAGATCCTGGTGGGCGAGCCCACCGTGGAGGCGACCATCGCCATCCTGCGCGGCCTGCAGGAGAAGTACGAGGCCCACCACGGCGTGGACATCACCGACCCGGCCATCGTGGCCGCGGCGGAGCTTTCGCACCGCTACATCACCGACCGCTTCCTGCCGGACAAGGCGATCGACCTGATCGACGAGGCCGCCTCCAAGGTCAAGATCGAGATCGACTCCAAGCCGGAGGCGATCGACCGCCTCGACCGCCGCATGATCCAGCTGCAGATCGAGCGCGAGGCGATGAAGAAGGAAAAGGACGAGGCTTCCCAGAAGCGGCTCGCCCTGATCGAGGAAGAGATCGCGCGGCTGAAGAAGGAGACCTCCGACCTGGAGGAGATCTGGAAGTCGGAGAAGGCTTCCGCCCAGGGCAGCGCCCAGATCCGCGAGGAGATGGACAAGCTGCGCCACCAGATCGAGGAGTTCACCCGCAAGGGCGACTTCAACAAGGTCGCAGAGCTGCAGTACGGCAAGCTGCCGACGCTGGAAAAGCAGCTGAAGGAAGCGCAGGCCGCCGAGACGAACAAGGGCAAGAGCGGCAAGCCGCAGCTGCTGCGCACGCAGGTCGGCGCCGAGGAGATCGCCGAGGTGGTGGCACGCGCCACCGGCATCCCCGTGTCCAAGCTGATGCAGGGCGAGCGCGAGAAGCTGCTGATGATGGAAGACAAGCTGCACGAGCGCGTGGTCGGCCAGGACGAGGCGATCAGCGCGGTGGCCAACGCCATCCGCCGCTCGCGTTCGGGCCTGTCCGATCCCAACCGGCCGACCGGCTCCTTCCTGTTCCTCGGCCCCACGGGCGTGGGCAAGACCGAGCTGTGCAAGGCGCTCGCGCACTTCCTGTTCGACAGCGAGGAGCACCTGATCCGCGTCGACATGAGCGAGTTCATGGAGAAGCATTCCGTGGCCCGCCTGATCGGCGCGCCCCCCGGCTACGTGGGCTACGAGGAAGGCGGCTACCTGACGGAAGCCGTGCGCCGCAAGCCCTACAGCGTGATCCTGCTCGACGAGGTCGAGAAGGCGCACCACGACGTGTTCAACGTGCTGCTGCAGGTGCTCGACGACGGGCGCCTCACCGACGGCCAGGGCCGCACGGTGGACTTCAAGAACACCGTGATCGTCATGACCTCCAACATCGGCTCGCACATGATCCAGGCGATGGTGGGCAAGCCCTACGAGGACGTGAAGGAAGCGGTGTGGGACGAGCTGAAGAACCACTTCCGCCCCGAGTTCCTCAACCGCATCGACGAGACGGTGGTGTTCCACGGCCTGAGCGCCGAGCACATCGGCCGCATCGCGAAGATCCAGCTGCGCGTGCTCGAGCAGCGCCTGGCCAAGATGGACCTGCAGCTGCAGGTCTCGCCGGCGGCGCTGGAGGAACTGGCCAAGGTGGGCTTCGACCCGGTGTTCGGCGCGCGACCGCTCAAGCGGGCGATCCAGCAGCGCATCGAGAACCCGCTGTCCAGGCTGATCCTGGAAGGGCGCTTCCCGCCCAAGAGCGCCATCCCGGTGGAGGTGGACCCGGTGCGCGAGCCCGGCGTCTTCCACTTCGGCGAGGGGCACGCGGCACCGCGCGAGGCGGCCACCGCCTGAGCCGGACAGCGGCGGCCGGGACGACCGGCCGCCGCTCGCGCATCCGGCGCCGCGGCGCAAGGACGCAAAAACGGCTGACATGCGCGTAGGAGCGCGACTACAGTGTCCGTGCAAGGCCCCGTTACCTAATGGACGGGTCGGGCCAGCCGGCCCGGGAGGCACAGGACAAGGCCGTGAAGCTGCACCGCTTCGGCGAACGCGAGCCCACCGGAGCCCCGCCCGAGGGGCCGACGACCCTGCGTGCCGTGCGCGTGGGCATCGCCGACGACCACCCGATCACGCGCACCGCGCTGCGCTGCTATCTCGAGGACCAGGAAGGCATCCGCGTGGTGGCCGAGGCTGCCTCGGGGCGCGAGGCGATCGACCTGGTCCGCACGCAGTCCATCGACGTGCTGCTGCTGGACCTGGACATGCCGGGCCAGAGCGGCATCGACGCGCTCACCATGATCAAGGCGAAGGCGGAGCACGTCGCCGTGCTGGTGCTTTCCGGCTACCCCGAGCACCAGTACGCGGTGCCGCTGATCCGCAACGGCGCCAGCGGCTACCTGAACAAGGCCTGCGAGCCCGCGGAGATCTGCACCGCGATCCGCCGCGTCGCGCAGGGCGGTCGCTACATCACGGCCGTCGTCGCCGAACTGCTCGCCTCGCAGGTGATCACGCCCACGCCGGGCGGCCTGCACGAGCAGCTGTCGGCGCGCGAGCTGCAGGTGTTCCTCAAGCTGGCGCAGGGCTGCACCGCCGGCGAGGTGGCGGCCGAACTTTCGCTGAGCGCCAAGACGGTCAGCACCTACCGCGCGCGCCTCATGCGCAAGCTGGAAGCGCGCTCCAACAGCGACCTCACGTACTACGCGCTCAAGCACCGGCTGCTAGACTGAGCGCTCGTGACTGCACGCCCGCGCATCGTCATCGTCGGCTGTGGCTTCGGCGGCCTGGAAACGGCCCGTGCGCTCGCCGGCGCCGAGGTCGACATCACCCTGGTGGACCGCACCAACCACCACCTCTTCCAGCCCCTGCTGTACCAGGTCGCCACCGCCGGCCTGTCCGCGCCCGCCATCGCGGCACCGGCACGGCACCTGTTCCGCCGCCAGGCCAACGTCACCACGCTGCTGGGCGAGGTGGTGGGCATCGACGCCGCGGCGCGCGAGGTCCGCCTGCGGGAAGGCGCCTCGCTGACTTACGACCACCTGGTCGTCGCCGCCGGCGCCACGCACAGCTACTTCGGCCGCGATGACTGGGCGCCCTTCGCGCCGGGCCTGAAGACGCTGGACGATGCGTTCGAAATCCGCCGCCGCATCCTGCTGG
>DASWUI010000224.1:0-2141 GCA_036401715.1 Ramlibacter sp.
GTGCCGCGGCCGGCCACGCCGGCCATCGTCCAGAAGCGCTTTTCGGCCGCGTCGGTGCCGCTCTTGTCGCCGCGCGAGATGAAGGGCGCGTTGGCGGCGGCAACCTTCTTCATTGCCTCCACGATGTCCCTGCCCTTCACGCCGGCCGGGTCGGCCCTGGGCCCCACCAGGATGAAGTCGTTGTACATGACGGGATGGCGGCGCGCGGCGAAGCCGTCGGCGACGAACTTCTCCTCGGCGACGCGGTCGTGCACGAACAGCACGTCGGCGTCGCCGCGGCGGGCCATGTCGATCGCCTGGCCGGTGCCCACGGCCACCACCTTCACCGTGATGCCGGTGGCCTTCGCGAACTCGGGGATCAGGTGGCCGAACAGGCCGGACTGCTCCGTGGACGTGGTGGAGGCCATCACGATGGCCGGCTGTGCCCAGGAGGCGGCGGCGGTGAAGGCGAAAGCGGCGGCGCAGAGGGCGCGGCGGGTGGGGGTCATCCCAGTTCTCCCTTGACGAACAATTCGGCTTCCCGCGAGGTCTCCCCCAGCGGGCCGTGGAAGAAGGCGTGCACCGGCAGGTCGGCCAGCACCCGCCCGCGTTCCATGTACACCACGCGCGTGGCGAGGCGCTTGACCTGCCCCAGGTTGTGGCTGGCGAACACCAGCGTGGTGCCGCCCGCGGCGAAGGCCTCCATCAGGGACTCCACCTCGCGCTTGGCATGCGGGTCCAGGCTGGCGGTGGGTTCGTCCAGCAGCAGCACGTGCGGCTCCAGGCTCCATGCGCGCGCCAGCGCCAGCCGCTGCAGCTGGCCGCCCGAGAGCGTGCGCGCGTTGCGCAGCGCCACGGAGCCCAGCCCGACGCGGCCCAGCGCGTGGCCGGCCTGCGCCTTCGCCTCGCGCCAGGGGGTGCCGCGCAGCCACAGCGCCAGCGCCACGTTGGTCAGCGCCGTCATGCGCAGCGCGAACGGGCGCTGGAACACCATCGCCTGGCGCATGGAGGCTTCGCGCTGCACCCGGCCGGCGGTCGGCCGCAGCAGCCCGTGCAGCACCCGCAGCAGGGTGCTCTTGCCGCTGCCGTTGGCGCCGATGATCGCCACCCGCTCGCCGGCGGCGATGCGCAGGTCCACGTCGTCCAGCGCATGCACCGTCCCGTAGCGCAGGTCCACGCCCTGCAACTGCACCCAGGGCGTCATGCGCTCGCTCCCGCGAGCACCACGCCTTCGGCGTGCGCGCCGCGCCAGCGCGTGACCAGCGCGATCAGCGCGTTGAGGGCCAGCACCACCGCCAGCAGCACGAAGCCCAGCGCCAGCGCCAGCGGCAGGTCGCCCTTGCTGGTCTCCAGCGCGATGGCGGTCGTCATCACGCGGGTGAAGCCTTCGATGTTGCCGCCGACGATCATCACGGCGCCCACCTCGGACACCGCGCGGCCGAAGCAGGCCAGCAGCACGGTGACCAGGGCATAGCGTTCGTCGAAGGCCAGCAGCAGGCTGCGCAGCGCCCCGCCCGCGCCCAGCGACTGGAGCTGCTCGCCGTTGGCCCGCTCCGCGTCCTCCACCACCTGGCGCGTGAGCGCGGTGCACACCGGCAGCACCAGCAGCACCTGCGCGAGCACCATCGCCTGGAAGGAGAACAGCCAGCCGAGGAAGCCGAGCGGGCCGGACCGCGACAGCAGCAGGTACACGACCAGGCCGACCACCACGGAGGGCACGGCCAGGAAGGTGTTCAGCACGGTCACCAGCGCGCCGCGCGCGGGAAAGCGCGCCACGCCCAGCCAGGCGCCCAGCACCAGGCCCAGCGCGCAGCCGACCAGGCAGGCCAGCCCGCTCACCGCGAGCGAGCGGCCGACGATGGAATACAGCAGGGGATCGACGCCCGCCACCAGCTGCATGGCGCGCGCCAGGCTCTCCTGGAAGGTGTTCATGGGCGCAATGCTACGTGTTCGTACGAACGCATCCCCTCGGGTCTTGCGAGTTATGAAGCCCCCTGCATAGGAGCACCCCTGCCCTGCCGCATACTCGCGGCCATGCGCAAGGTGGAACTCTCCTACGACTTCGGCGCACGCCGGCAGGACGGCTGGGTCCGCAACGCGCTCATGGACCTGCTGCATGCCGTGCAGGAGCAAGGGTCGATCTCCGGCGCGGCCAAGGTGCT
>DASWUI010000225.1:0-2227 GCA_036401715.1 Ramlibacter sp.
CCCTCCCCCAGGGGGGGAGGGAGGAAGACGCGGCTCTCCCCCAGGAGGGCCGGGAGGAAGAACGGGGGAGCGGGCGGGCGGGCGTCATCACTGCCTCGGCGCGTGGTCCAGGGTCCAGACGCCGTGGGGCGACTTGCCCACGCGCACCTGTTTCACCACCTCGCGCCTTTCGGTGTCGATGATGGTCAGCTTCTTCGACCAGCGCGAGGTGGTCAGCAGGTACTTGCCCCCGGCGAGCACTTCCATGCAGTCGGGGCCGCCGGGAGCGGGATACGTGTCCACCACCTTGAGCGTCGCCAGTTCGATCTTGCTGATGGTATTGGCCACGCGATTGCTGAGGTACACGTGCTTCCTGTCCCCCGCGCCGCGGAAGGCATGCGCGCCGGCGCCGGTCCTGATCTTGCGGATCGACTTCGGCAGGGGCCCGCTCACGTCGAACACCTCCACCGCGTCGCTGCCGGTCAGGCCCACCAGCAGGGTCTTGTCGTCGGCCGTGCCGAACACGTCCGCCGGCATGGGCCCGGTCTTGATGCGCCACCTGAGCTCCTGCTTCGCCAGGTCGATCGCCACCAGTTCGTCGCTGTCCTGCATGGTCGAGTAGGCCACGCTGCTCCGGCTGTCGATCCACAGGTGGCTGGGCGTCTTGCCGGTGGGGATGCGCCTGGCCAGCGTGAGGTCCTTGCCGTCCCACTTGTAGATGTCCACGTGGTTCAGGCGGTTGCCGGCGGTCACCAGCCACTTCATGTCGGGCGAGAAGCGCAGGTGGTAGGGGTCGAGCACGCCGCGCACCTCCTTCTGGATCTCGGCCGTGCGCGGGTCGATGAAGGTCAGCGAGTCGGCCAGCGCGTTGGCGACGATCAGCGACTTCTCGTCCGGCGTCATGTACAGGTGGTGCGGCTCCTTGCCGGTGCGGATACGCTTGACCTCGCGCCAGGTCACGGGGTCGATCACGCTGACGTCGGCGTCCAGCGAGTTCAGCACGAACAGGGGCGCGGCCTGCGCGGCGGCGAAGCCGGAGACGAACAGCAGGCTGGCGGCCAGCCAGCGGCGGCACGGAAAAAGGAGATTCACGAACGGCAATTCAGGGGGACTGGCGCTCTAACGCGCCGGGACGGCCGGCGGAGGACGCCGGCGGGCGCTATTGTCCGCGATCGGAGGCGGCGGCGAGGTCCCGCGGCGTCAGCCAGCGCCAATGTCCGGGCGCCAGGTCGTGCGGAAGTTCCAGGCTGCCGATGCGCGAGCGGTGCAGGCGCACCACGCGGTTGCCCACCGCCGCCAGCATGCGCTTGACCTGGTGGTACTTGCCCTCGGTGAGCGTCAGGCGCACCGCGTGGCTGCCGGCCGCCTCGCAGGCGGCGGCGCGCACCGGCTTCGGCGAATCGTCCAGCACCACGCCTTCCAGCAGGCGGGCGACCTGGCGCGCATCGACCGGGTCCGCCGTGCCCACCTCGTACACCTTGGGCACGTGGTGCTTCGGCGAGCTCATCCGGTGGATGTAGGCGCCGTCGTCGCTGAGGAGCAGCAGGCCGGTGGTGTCCTGGTCCAGCCGGCCGATCGCCTGCACGCCCTGGACGCCGCCTTTCACCGGCCGCTGGCGCAGGGGCGCGGGCAGCAGCGTGTAGATGCTCGGCCAGGCGCCCGGCTTCTGGGACACCTCGTAGCCGGCGGGCTTGTGGAGCATCAGGTAGGCCTTGGCGTGGTAGGTCCAGGCCTTTCCTTCCACCGTGAACTGCAGGCCCTCGGGGTCGAATTCCGCATAAGGGTCCTCGCAGGGCTGGCCGGCGACCGTGACCAGCCCGTTCTGGACCAGGCCCAGGCAGACGCGACGCGGGCCGAAGCCCTGGGAGTAGAGGATCTCCTGCAGTTCCATGGGGCGGGGAGGCTACCATGCCGGACCCTCACTCCACGGGACGGTTCAGATGCCGAGGAATCTTTGCGCGGTCGTGGTGCTTTGGCTGGCATCGACGCTCGCCGCCGCGCAGGTCGCGGGCGCGCCGGTGGCGGACATGTTCACGGTCGTGCAGGACGGGCGGGCACAGTCCACCGTGTTCATCGCGGCCGACGCAGGTGCCGTGGAGAAGGACGCCGCCGCCGACCTGGTGAAGTACGTGGAGCGGATGACCGGCGCGCGCCTGCCGCTGCAGGTGGTGCCGGCGGGCGCCCGTGCCCCCTCGGGCCCGGCCATCCTGGTGGGCAAGGTCGCGCTGGCGGAAGACGCCAGCCTGGC
>DASWUI010000226.1:0-3717 GCA_036401715.1 Ramlibacter sp.
GCCAGTTTCTGCCAGGCCCGCAGCCGCTCGCCGGCGGCGGGCAGGGGCGCCGGCAGGTCCTCGCCCGCGCGCAGCAGCTCGAACCAGGAACGCGGCTGCCCTTCCTGCGCCGCGGCGCGTGCGCGCAGCGCCAGGGCGACCAGCGCCTCGTCGGTGCAACCGAACAAGGGCGAGCGCAAGGCGCGCGCGAGCGAGAGGTCGTGCCCGGGGGAGACCAGCACGTCCAGCAGGGCCGCGATGTCCTGCACTTCCGGCGCCTCGCACAGGTCGGTCTTCTCCGGCTGCTGCGCGGCGATGTGCAGGGCGCGCAGCTCGTCCTCCATGGCGGCCAGCCGCTCGCGCCGGCGCGCCAGCACCATCACGTCGGCGGGCCGCACGCCCGAGCGCAGCTGCTGCGCGATCCAGGCCGCGGCCTGGCGGCATTCCAGCGTGACCAGGCGCTCTTCCGGCAGCTCGCGCTGCACCGTCAGGCTGTCGCGCCAGGCGAGCGCCTCCTCCTCCACCACTTCCTTCGTGGGCCGCGGGATCGGCGGCAATGCCAGCACGGCACCCGCCTGCGTGGACTGGGTCGTGTGCGGCCGGAATCCCGGATAGAGGCCCTCGCTTTCGGCCGCCTGCATCACCGTGTTCACGGCAGCCAGCACGGCCGGCGCGTTGCGGTGCGTGTGGTCGCAACTGAGGCGGTCGCCCTGCAGCTCGCGGGCGATGAAGTCCTGGGCCGCGCGGAACACCTGCGGCTCGGCGCGGCGGAAGCGGTAGATGCTCTGCTTGGGGTCACCGACGATGAACACGCGCGGACCCTCGCCCCCCGCGCCGGCATAGCTGGCCAGCCAGGCGTGCAGGGCCTGCCACTGCAGGGCGTTGGTGTCCTGGAACTCGTCGATCAGCAGGTGGCGCACGCGCAGGTCCAGCCGCTCCTGCACCCAGCCGGCCAGCACCTCGTCGGACAGCAGGACGTGCGCGGTGCGCTCGACGTCGCTCATGTCCACCCAGCCCTGCTCGCGCTTGAGCGCCGCGTAGGCGGCCAGCAGGTGGCGCGCCAGCCGCGCGATGCGGCGGTGGTGCAGCCAGGCCTCGTGCTGGTGGAGGGCCCCGACGAGGCGCTGGGCGAGGGACTGCGCCGTGCGCACGTCGTCCAGCCCGGCCAGCTTCTCGCTGAACTTGCGCGGCGCCTGTTCCCTGGTGAGCAGCGCGGCGAACACCCCTTCCAGCCGTCCCGCGGTCACCGCTTCCTCGAGCTCGCGGCCCTTGGCCGAGAAGGTGGGTGCCGATGCGCGCCCCAGCGCGCGCGCCGCTTCGTACAGCGCGTCGCGGACCCACGGCCAGGACAGCAGCTCCTGCGGATGCGCGGCGCCGCGGAATTCCTCGAAGACCTCGGTGAAGTAGCGCACCGAATCGTCCACCACGCCCACCGCGTCCGCCATCCCGAACTCGACCCGCTTGGACAGCGCGGATTCCAGGGCCCTGAGCGTGTTGAAGCGCCCGTGCGCGGCCACCGAGGCCTCGTAGTCCGCGCGCGCCTCCGGGTCGCGCTCCACCGCGGCATGGAAGCGGCGCCAGACGCGCGCCACGGCCTCCTGGTCGTCCTCCAGCAGCTCGAAGCGGGTCGGCAGCCCCAGGTCCTGCAGCACCGACACCGGCGCGCCGCGCAGGAGCGCGGCGAACCAGCTGTGGAAGGTGCGGATCTGCACCGGGCGGCCCGCCTGCAGGAGCGTGCCGTACAGGCCGCGCAGCGCCTCGCGCGCGGCGGCATCGGCCTGCGGCATGCCGCGGGCGCGCAGCGCCTCCGCCAGTTCCGCGTCGGGCGCCGTGCTCCACTGCGCGAGCCATTCCTGCAGCCGCTGGCGCATCTCGCCCGCGGCCTTGCGGGTGAAGGTGATGGCCAGGATCTCGTGCGGCTGCGCGCCCGCCAGCAGCGCGCGCAGGATGCGCGAGACCAGCATCCAGGTCTTGCCCGCGCCGGCGCAGGCCTCCACCGCCACGTGGCGGCGCGGATCGCAGGCGATCGCGTAGAAAGCGTCGCGCCGCACGGTGCGCCCGTTGTGTTCGTAGGCCGGCTCGGCCGGCAGGGCATGCAGCTCACTCACTCCAGCTGTCCCTCCGGCACAGGCCGCGCGCGGCGCAGAACTCGCAGACCCGGCCTTCGCCCAGCGCGGGAAGCGGCGCGCCCTGGGCCACGCGCCGCAGCTCCGACTGCACGGCCTCCTTCAACAGGTGGGTGGCCAGCGCCAGCTCCTTGTGCGGCACGGCCGTCACGTCGCCGCGCTCGCTGATGTTCAGGTAGGCGGCCTGCACCTCGCGCCCGGGCAGCAGCGCCGCGTAGAAGGCAAGCTGCGTGTCCTCCAGCGGTGCCGTCATGCGCGCGCGCGTGGCCTGCACGTTCTCGGTCTTGTAGTCCATCACCAGGCTCCCGCCGTCCGGCAGGCGGTCGATGCGGTCGATGCGGCCCTGCAGCTCCAGGGGCCCCAGCTGGACGCGGTGCTCGCCCTCGGCGGACTCGAACGCGGCGCCGGTGGCCTCGTGCTGCGCCAGCCAGGCCAGGTAGCCGTCGCGCACCGCCGGCCAGCCCGCCGCGAACGGCAGGAACTCGCCGTCGTCCAGCCGCTGGCTGGCGATGCCCTCGCGGGCCAGCGCATCGAGCAGCGTCGCGCGCTGCTCGCGCGTGAGGCTTCCCTCCGCTTGCAGCCGCTCGTGGAAGGTCCTGAGCACGCCGTGCAGCCAGGTGCCGAAGTCGCGCTTGTCGACTTCGGCCTCGATCTCGTCGGCCTCGCGCAGGCCCAGCATGCGCAGCGCGAAGAACCGGTAGGGACAGCGGCGCAGGTCCTCGTAGCTGCTGGCCGAGATCTGCTGCGGCACCAGCTGCGGCGCATGCGGCGCAGGCGGCTGCACGGGCTGGCCGTCCTCCCGGCGCGTTTCGCGCGGATCGTCCGCGGGCACGCCGGCGCCTTCGAGGATGAGCGCCTGCACCAGCGGGCTGGGCAAGCTGCGTTCGCCGGTGTCGTCGCTCGCGCGCCACAGCACCTGCGCGACGGGCGCCTGCAGCGCGTAGGCCCAGGCGGCTCGCTGGGCCCGCTCGAGGTCCTCGCGCGAAGGCAGTCCCAGCAGCCGGCGCTGCGCCTGCGTCCAGCCGGCGGGGGGCTCGGGCGCGGGCGGCAGGCTGCGCTCGTCGCATCCGGGCAGCACCAGCGCCGCGAAGGGATGTCCCAGCAACTGGCTCAGGGGCAGCACGGTCACCGGCTCGTCGCCGGCATGCGGCGGCACGAAGCTGACGCTTTCCAGCACGTCGTTCGCCCAGGCGGTGAACTCGCGCAGGCTCATGCGCCGCTGCGCGTGCGACCAGTGCGTCCACTCGCCCGCGCCGGACGCCTCCAGGCGCAATGCCTCCAGGGTCTTCAGGCCGGCCGCGTCCGCGCGCAGCAGGTCCCACTGGCCGGTTTCGGACAGCACCGCCCGCGTGGCGGCCATCCACTCCAGCAGCGAACGCGAGGCCTGCATCGCCTCGCGCCAGCCTTCGATCCGTCCGGCCGCCGCGCGCAGCGACTCCGATCCGGCCCAGTCGCCGTCGCGCAGCATGCGCCACTCGCGCTGGGCGCTGCGGCGCGCCCGCCGCTCCAGCCCCTGCACGATGCCCGAGCCGATCGCCGGCAGGTTCTTCAGCCAGTCCAGCACCGCGTCGCTGGGCGCATCCCAGGCGCAGGCGCGCAGGGCCGCCATCAC
>DASWUI010000227.1:0-1532 GCA_036401715.1 Ramlibacter sp.
AACGCCAGCGGGTGGCGATCGCCCGCGCGCTGGTGGCGCATCCGGCCTGCGTGCTGGCCGACGAACCCACCGGCAACCTCGACCGCGGCACGGCGGACGTGGTGTTCCAGCTGATGCTGCAGCTCGCGCGCGACCGCGGCACGGCCTTCGTGATGGTGACGCACGACGAGCAGCTGGCCGCGCGGTGCGGCCGGACCTTGCGGCTGACGTCCGGGAAGCTGGGTTCCTGACTTCGCCATCGCTGGGGTTCCTGCGTCACCCCCCAGCCTGCGGGATGGCGCGAACCGTGGACATGCCATCCCGGGCTCGACCCGGGATCCACGGCGGCGTGGCGGGGCGCCATGGATTGCGGGGCAAGCCCGCAATGACATGCCTTGCCCCGTCATTCCCGCGAAGGCGGGAATCCAGCCGTTGCAGCGGAAAAGGGCCGCAGCGCGGCCCTTCTTCCTGCGAGTCCCCGCCTGCGCGGGGATGACGTCGCATCACAGGATCCGGTTGAACCAGACCAGCGACAGCCCCGCCGACAGCAGGGCCAGCGCCGCGGCCGCCATCGCGAACAGCGCGGAGATCTCCGTTTCCTTCTTCTCCACCGTCAGCTTGGAGCTGAGCGTCTCGTAGACCTTCTTCAGGTCCTGCGCGGTGCCCGCGTAGAAGTACTCGGCCGAGGTCTTGTTGGCGATCGCCTTGAGCGTTTCCTCGTCCAGGCGCACGCGCATGGACCAGCCCTCGAAGCCGATCGTCTCGCCGTCCACCGTGCCGATGCCCACCGTGTAGACGCGCACGCCGCGGTCGGCCGCCAGCTTGGCCGCCTCCATCGGGTCGACACCCGTGGTGCGCTGGCCGTCGGTCAGCATGATGATCGCCGCGGACGGGTAGGAGCCCGGCGCGACCGGCGTGAAGTCCTTCTTGGCCTTCCTCTCGCCGTCGATGGCGAAGCCGCGCTGGCGCTCGCGCCCGCTGTGCATGGACTCCAGGTCGATGCCGGCGTCGGGGAACAGGGTGGCCAGGGAGATCACGATCGCGTTGCCGGTGGCGGTGGCGCGCTGCAGCTGGAAGCGGTCGATGGCGGTCACCAGGTCCTCGCGGTTCACCGTCGGCAGCTGCGCGACCTGCGCGGAGCCCGCGAAGGCGACGATGCCGACCTTGACGTGCCGCGGCAGCTCCTGCAGGAAGGACTTGGCCGCGTTCTGGGCCGCCACCAGCCGGTTCGGCTGCACGTCCGTCGCCCGCATGCTGCCGGAGACGTCCATCGCCAGGATGATGGTCTGCTGGTTGGAAGGCAGCGTGACCACGGCGACCGGCCGCGCGGCGGCGACCAGCAGCGCCGCCATGGACAGCAGGAAGAGCGCCGGAGGGATGTGGCGCCGCACCTGCTGGCGCGCGCCCATGGCCTCCTTGACGATGGCCAGCGAGGCATAGCGCACCGCCATCTTCTTCTTGCGCCGCAGCAGCAGCACGTACAGGCCAACCAGCAGCGGCAGGGCCAGCAGCAGCCACAGGAATTGGGGCCAGAGGAATTGCATGGTGGTTCT
>DASWUI010000228.1:0-3890 GCA_036401715.1 Ramlibacter sp.
GCATCGACCGCTCGCGCTTCCTCGTCACCGGCGCCGCCCCCATCTCGCCCGAGCTGGTGAAGTGGTACCTGGCGCTGGGCGTGCCGATGCTCGAAGTGTGGGGCATGACCGAGACCTGCGGCGCCGCCACGGGCGTGCCGGCGCAGAAGATCAAGCCCGGCTCCATCGGCCCGGCCGCCACCTACAACGAGGTCCGCATCGACCCGGCCACCGGCGAGATCCAGGTGAAGGGCCCCAACGTCTTCATGGGCTACCTGAACCAGCCGGAGAAGACCGCCGAGACCTTCACGCCGGACGGCTGGCTGCGCACGGGCGACGTCGGCAGCGTGGACGACGAGGGCTTCTTCCGCATCACCGACCGCATGAAGGACATCATCATCACGGCCGGCGGCAAGAACATCACGCCCAGCGAGTTCGAGAACGAGCTGAAGTTCTCGCCCTACATCACCGACGCGGTGGTGATCGGCGACAAGCGCGCCTACCTCACGGCGATCATCATGATCGACCAGGAGAACGTGGAGAAGTTCGCGCAGGACAGCGACGTGCCCTTCTCCAACTACGCCAGCCTCACGCGCGCGCCGGAGGTGCAGGCGCTGATCCAGGGCGAGATCGACCGCGTCAACCGCAAGTTCGCGCGCGTGGAGCAGGTCAAGAAGTTCTTCCTGCTGGACACGCAGCTGTCCGCCGAGGACGAGGAGCTGACGCCGACGATGAAGCTCAAGCGCAAGCTGGGGCAGAACAAGTACGCGCGGCAGATCGAGGCGATGTACACGTGAGATGTCATCCCGGGCTCGACCCCGGATCCATGGACTGCGGGTCACGCCCGCAATGACATGCTTTCCATTGTTGGTTCTTTCACAAGGAGACGAGATGAAGTTGAAGTCCACCCTGGCCCTGGCCGCCGCGCTGGCGGGCTCCATGGCCTTCGCGCAGCAGCAGGGCGTGAGCAAGGACACCATCCTGATCGGCACGATCCAGGACCTGTCCGGGCCGCTGGCCGGCTACGGTAAGCAGGCGCGCAACGGCATGCAGCTGCGCATCGACGAGCTCAACGAGCAGCAGGGCAGCATCCACGGCCGCAAGCTCAAGCTGGTCGCCGAGGACGACGGCTACGACCCGAAGAAGGCGGTGCTGGCGGCGCAGAAGCTGGTGAACCAGGACAAGGTGTTCATCATCGCCGGCCACCTGGGCACGGCGCAGAACATGGCGGCCATGCCGGTGCAGTTCGAGAAGAACATCGTCAACTTCATGCCGATCACCGCCGCGCGCGAGATGTACGAGCCGCTGCACAAGCTGAAGTACTCCTTCGCCGCGACCTACTACGACCAGATCCGCCAGGCGCTGCCCAAGATGGTCAAGGAAAGGAACGTCAGGAAGGTCTGCACGATCTACCAGGACGACGACTTCGGCCTGGAAGTGCAGCGCGGCGCCGAGGCGGGCCTGAAGACCATCGGCATGGAGCTGGCCGAGAAGACCACGTACAAGCGCGGCGCCACCGATTTCTCGTCGCAGGTCGCCCGGATGAAGTCCGCCGGCTGCGAGCTCGTCGTGCTGGGCACCATCATCCGCGAGACCATCGGCACCATCGGCGAGTCGCGCAAGACCGGCTTCAACCCGGTGTTCCTGGGCTCCAGCGCGGCCTACACCGACCTGATCCACAAGCTGGGCGGCAAGGCCATGGACGGACTCTACGCCACCATGACGGTGCAGCATCCCTACCTGGACGAGGCCGCGCAGCCGATCCGGTTCTGGGCCAACAAGTACAAGACGAAGTTCAACGAGGACCCGACGGTGTTCTCGGTGTACGGCTACACCATCATCGACCAGTTCATCAAGGCGGCGCAGAAGGCGGGCCCGAACCTGAGCACCGACAGCTTCGTCAAGGCCATGGACAGCATGACCTTCGAGCCGGACATGTTCGGCAGCCCCAAGTCCACCTACACCGCGACCAAGCGCCTGGGCAACGACATCTCGCGCATGTCGCAGATCAGGGACGGCAAGTGGGTCGTGGTGAACGACTACGGCAAGTGACGGGCGCGCGGTGGCGGGCCTGGCCCGCCATCGCCGCCGCACGGAAGAGCAGGCCGCCCGCGGGGCGGCCTTCTTCATGGCCGACCCTTACTGGAAACTCCCAGCACTTCCCCCGGGAGGCAGGAGAAGAATCGCCAGCACCAAGGTTCTCGCGAAGGAGCCCGCCATGCATCGCAAAGCCTTCCTGGTGTTCGCCATCCTGGCCCTCGCCGCCACCGCGGCGGCCGCGCAGAACGCGACGCAGGGCGTGACGAAGAACGAGATCGTGCTGGGCTCCATCCAGGACCTGTCCGGCCCGATCGCCGCCTTCGGCAAGCAGGCGCGCATGGGCATGCAGCTGCGCATCGACGAGATCAACGAACAGGGCGGCGTGCACGGCCGCAAGCTCCGGCTGGTGGTCGAGGACTCCGCCTACGATCCCAAGAAGGCCGTGCTGGGCGCCCAGAAGCTGGTCAACCAGGACCGGATCTTCGCCATGGTGGCGCACATCGGCACCGCCCAGAACATGGCGGCCATGCCCGTGCAGTTCGAGAAGAACGTGATCAACTTCATGCCGCTGACGGCGGCGCGCGAGATGTACGAGCCCTTCCACCGGCTCAAGTTCGCCTACCTCTCCTCCTACTACGACCAGATCCGCGCGGCCCTGCCCAAGCTGGCCAAGGAGAAGAACGCGAAGAAGGTGTGCACCCTCTACCAGGACGACGAGTTCGGCCTGGAGGTGCTGCGCGGCGCCGAGGCGGGCCTGAAGGCCGCGGGCATGGAGCTGGGCGAAAAGACCACCTACAAGAGGGGCGCCACCGACTTCTCCTCCCAGGTGGCCCGGCTGAAGTCCGCGAACTGCGACCTGGTGGTGCTCGGCACCATCATCCGCGAGACCATAGGCACCATCGCCGAGGCGCGCAAGACCGGCTACAACCCGACCTTCCTGGGCTCGGCGGCCGCCTACACCGACCTCATCCACAAGCTGGGCGGCAAGGCGGTGGAAGGCTTCTATGCCACCCACACCGTGCAGCACCCCTACCTGGACGAGGCCTCGCAGCCGCTGCGCTTCTGGGCCAACAAGTACAAGACGAAGTTCAACGAGGACCCGACGGTGTTCTCGGCCTACGGCTACAACATCATGGAAGCCTTCATCGCGGCCGCGCAGAAGGCCGGGCCCAACCTCAGCACCGACAGCTTCATCAGGGCGATGGACTCGCTGGTGCTGAAGGCCGATTTCTTCGGCGGCCCGGAGGCCAGCTTCGGCCCGAAGAAGCGGCTGGGCAGCAACCTCTCGCGGCTGTCGCAGATCCAGGACGGCCGCTGGAAGGTGGTGTCCGACTACGTCAGCCCCTGAGCGGCGCCCCACGCCCGACGCAAGCCGCCCCCGGGCGGCTTGTTTGTTGGTACGCTCGCGCGGATGAGTTCGCCCAACCCGCTCAAGACCCCCGAGCTGGAGTTCAAGTCGCTGCTGTTCCTGGTGCTCGCGGCCACGGTGCTGTTCGCGCTGATCCTGTGGCCCTTCTTCGGCGCGGTCTGCTGGGCCGTCTTCATCGCCATCGTGTTCTGGCCGATGCACCAGCGCTTCCTGCAGGGCAGCCGCCACCGGCCCAACGTGGCCGCCCTGGCCTCCCTGCTGGTGATCCTGCTGATCGTGATCCTGCCGTTCAGCATGCTGGCCGCGTCGATCACGCAGGAGGCCTCGGTCTTCGTGGCCAAGCTGCGCTCCGGCGAGATCCAGGTCTCGGCCTACTTCCAGCGGGTGCTGGCCGCCCTGCCCGAGTGGGCGCGCGGCATGCTGCAGCGCTTCGGCATGGGCGACCTGCAGCTGCTGCAGCAGAAGGTGATGACGACGCTGGGCACGAGCGGCCAGGCCCTCA
>DASWUI010000229.1:0-10522 GCA_036401715.1 Ramlibacter sp.
CATCATACAACTCGGCGCAACAGGCGGCAATAGCTTTGTCATTCCCGCGGAGGCGGGAACCCAAGGCGTTGAAGGACGGCCTGCGGCCGCTTCCTGCAAGCCTTGGGTCCCCGCCTCCGCGGGGATGCCGGATGCGGGCCGCCGCGACCGCGGCGCGTGCTGCGTCGGGTGGACGAGGGCGCGCTCAGCGCCCTTCCGCCAGCCGCCGCCGCCGCTCGCGGCTGTTCGCCAGGTGCGTGCGCATGGCCGCGCGCGCGCCTTCCGCGTCCTGCCGGCTGATGGCGTCGACGATGCTCTCGTGCTCCGCGTTCACCCGGCGCAGGTAGGCCTCCCGCTCGGGCGTCAGCGGCCCGGGCGGCTCGAGGCGGGCGCGCGGGATCATCATCCCGCCCAGCGTGGCCATCAGGTCGACGAAGTGGTGGTTCTGGGTGGCGCGGGCGATCTCCAGGTGGAACTGGAAGTCCGGGCCGACCGCGTCACGGCCTTCCTCCACCGCCTTGATGAAGGCCTGCAGCGCATTGCGCAGCGTGCGCAGGTTCTCCGGCGTGCGCCGCATCGCGGCCAGGGCCGCGCTCTCGGTCTCGACCGCGATGCGCAGCTCCAGCACCGCGATCACGTCCTGCAGCGTGCCCAGCTGCTCGGGCGAGATCCGGAACGACGCCGCGTCGCCCATGCCGACCACGAAGGTGCCCACCCCGTGCCGGGTCTCCACCAGCCCGGCGGCCTGCAGGCGCGAGATCGCCTCCCGCACCACCGTCCGGCTGACGCCGAACTCCTCCATGATCGCCGCCTCGGTGGGCAGCTTCTCGCCGGTGGCCAGCGAGCCGTCGCGGATGCGGCCGGTGAGCGTGTCCACCACGTCATGGGCGAGGCTGCGGGGGCGGCGGCGGACCACATCATTCATCGGGAAAACCCTCTCTAGGCGGCTGGCGGGTGCGTGAATACTTGTACGACGACTGATAACGGATGACAAGTGCCTGTTGCCGCGACTGTAGCAGGCCCCCCACGCAAGGACATCATGGAACACGCCCAATCCCGGCTTTCCCTCGGCCGGCTGCTGCTCACCGGCGCCGCCGGCGGCCTCGGCCGCGAGCTGCGCCCGCGCCTGCGGCCGCGCTGCGTGCTCCTGCGCGTGAGCGACATCGCGGCGATGGCGCCCGCCGTCGCCGGCGAGGAGGTGGTGGAGGCCGCGCTGGAGGACCGCGCGGCCGTCGACGCCTTGCTGCGGGACATCGATGCCGTCGTGCACCTGGGCGGCATCTCCACCGAGCAGCCCTTCGACGCCGTCCTGCAGGCCAACATCGTCGGCGTTTACAACCTCTACGAAGCGGCGCGCCGCCACGGCACGAAGCGCATCGTGTTCGCCAGCTCCAACCACGTCACCGGCTTCTACCGGCAGGACGAGGTGATCGACGCCACCATGCCCGTGCGTCCCGACGGCTACTACGGCTTGTCCAAGGCCTTCGGCGAGAACCTCTCGCGCTTCTACTTCGACCGCTACGGCATCGAGACGGTGTGCCTGCGCATCGGCTCCGCGTTCCCGGAGCCGAAGGACCGCCGCATGCTCGCCACCTGGCTCAGCTACGACGACCTGGAGCGCCTGGTGCTCGCCAGCCTCACCGTGCCGGTGGCCGGCCACAGCATCGTCTACGGCATGTCCGACAACGAGAGGACCTGGTGGGACAACACGCCGGCGCGCCACATCGGCTTCCGCCCGCGCGACAGTTCCGAACCCTGGCGCGCCGCCCGGGAAGCGGCGCAGCCCGCGCCCGACCGCAACGATCCCGCAGTCATCTACCAGGGTGGCGCCTTCGTGCGCATGGGCCCCTTCGAATGAACCCGCCGCAAGGCATCCCCCGACACCAACGGAGAAAAGCATGCAGAACCGACGCCACCTGATCCAGGCCGCCCTGTGCGGCGCCTTCGCCTGCGCCGCCCTGCCGGCCGCGGCCCAGACGATCACCCTCAAGGCGGCCGACGTGCACCCGCCCGGCTACCCGAACGTGGTGGCCATCGAGAACCTGGGCAAGAAGCTGGAGGCCGCCACCAAGGGCAAGATCAAGCTGCAGATGTTCCCCGGCGGCGTGCTGGGCAGCGAGAAGGAAGTGGTGGAGCAGACGCAGGTGGGCGCGATCCAGATCGCGCGCATCTCGCTCGGCGTGCTCGGCCCGGTGGTGCCGGACGTGAACGTGTTCAACATGCCCTTCGTCTTCCGCGACGAGGCGCACATGCGCAAGGTCATCGATGGCCCGATCGGCGAGGAGATCCTCACCAAGATCACCAACAGCCCGGCACGCCTGGTGGCGCTGGGCTACATGGATTCCGGCTCGCGCAGCCTCTACACCAAGAAGCCGGTGCGCAAGCCCGAGGACCTCAAGGGCCAGAAGATCCGCATGATGGGCAACCCGCTGTTCGTGGACACCATGAACGCCATGGGCGGCAACGGCATTTCCATGGGCCACACCGAGGTGTTCGGCGCGCTGCAGACCGGCGTGATCGACGGCGCGGAGAACAACCCGCCGACGCTCTACACCTCCAACCAGTACACCACGGTCAAGTACTACACGCAGACCAACCACCTGATCATCCCGGAGATCTTCGTGATGTCCAAGGTGACCTGGGACAAGCTGTCGAAGGACGAGCAGGCGCTGGTGAAGAAGTTCTCGCGCGAGGCGCAGATGGAGCAGCGCGGGCTGTGGGACAAGAGCGTGGCGGAGTACACGCAGAAGCTCAAGGCCGCGGGCATCGAGTTCATCAGCACGGACACCAAGCCCTTCTACGACGCCACGGCGCCGGTGCGCGCGAAGTACGGCGCGCAGTTCACCGACCTGATGAAGCGCATCGCCGCGGTCAAGTAAGAAGCCCAGGTGAACCATCCCGTCGTCCGCCTGCTGGACGCGCTGTACCTTGCCTGCATCTGGATCTCCGGCATCGCCCTCGTCGTGATGTGCCTGGTGATCCCGGTGGGCGTGTTCGCGCGCTACGTGCTGGGCTTCGGCGCCCAGTGGCCCGAGCCCATCGCCATCCTGATGATGGTGCTGTTCACGTTCTTCGGGGCGGCGGCGGCCTACCGGGCCGGGGCCCACATCGCGGTGCAGATGCTCACCGACCGGCTGCCCGCGCCGCTGCGGCGCGCGTGCGCCGGCTTCGTGCACGGGGCGATGTTCGCCGTGAGCGTCTTCGTCCTGGTCTACGGCTTCAAGCTGGTGCAAGGCACCATGGGACAGACGCTCAGCGAGCTGCCCTGGCTGCCGGTGGGCATCACCTACCTGGCGCTGCCGCTGGGCAGCCTGGTCACGCTGCTGTTCGTGCTGGAGCACATCGTGTTCGGCTCGCAGCACGCACGGCCGGTGTGCACCTTCGACCACGAGCCGGGCGTGGCGGAGGAAGCGATCTGATGGACACCCTGGTCCTGCTGGGCAGCTTCTTCCTGCTGATGATCGTCGGCGTGCCCGTGGCCTACGCGCTCGGGCTGGCCGCGCTGGCCGGCGCGCTGTGGATGGAGCTGCCGCTCGATGCGGTGATGATCCAGATCGCCTCCGGCGTCAACAAGTTCTCGCTGCTGGCCATCCCCTTCTTCGTGCTGGCCGGCGCCATCATGGCCGAGGGCGGCATGTCGCGCCGGCTGGTCGCCTTCGCGGGCGTGCTCGTCGGCTTCATCCGCGGCGGCCTCTCGCTGGTGAACATCCTGGCGTCCACCTTCTTCGGCGCGATCTCCGGCTCCTCGGTGGCGGACACGGCCTCGATCGGGTCGGTGCTGATCCCCGAGATGGAGCGCAAGGGCTATCCGCGCGACTTCGCCACGGCGGTGACGGTCAGCGGCTCGGTGCAGGCGATCCTGATCCCGCCCAGCCACAACGCGGTGATCTATTCGCTGGCCGCGGGCGGGGGCGTGTCGATCGGCGCGCTCTTCATGGCGGGCGTGTTCCCCGGCCTGCTGCTCGGGCTGACGCTGGCCACCCTGTGCCTGTTCATCGCCAGGAAGCGCAACTTCCCCAAGGGGCAGGTGATCCCGCTGCGGCAGGCGCTGCGCATCTGCGCCGACGCCCTGTGGGGGCTGGCGACGCTGTTCATCATCCTGGGCGGCATCCTGTCGGGCGTGTTCACGGCCACCGAGTCGGCTTCGATCGCGGTGGTGTGGGCCTTCTTCGTCACGATGTTCGTCTACCGTGACTACAAGTGGAGCGAGCTGCCCAGGCTGGTCCACCGCACGGTCAAGACGGTGTCGATCGTGATGATCCTGATCGGGTTCGCGGCGAGCTTCGGCTACATCATGACGCTGATGCAGATCCCGCTGAAGGTCACGGGCTTCTTCGCCGCGCTCTCGGACAACCGCTACGTGATCCTGCTGATGATCAACGTGCTGCTGCTGGTGCTGGGCACGCTGATGGACATGGCGCCGCTGATCCTGATCCTGACGCCCATCCTGCTGCCGCTGGTGACCAAGCTGGGCGTGGACCCGGTGCACTTCGGCATGATCATGATGGTCAACCTGGGCATCGGGCTGCTGACGCCGCCGGTGGGCGCCGTCCTGTTCGTCGGCAGCGCGGTGGCCAAGCTGAAGATCGAGGCGGTGGTGCAGGCGCTCTATCCCTTCTTCGGCGCCATGCTGCTGGTGCTGGCGATGGTGACCTACATCCCCGCCATCTCGCTGTGGCTGCCCAACCTGATGTTCAAGTGAGGCGGCGATGAGGCCCCGCGTGCTGCTCACCTTCGGCGAGACCGCCCGCCGCAACTACTACGGCGAATCGGCGCTCGCGCAGCTGCGGCGCATCGCCGACGTGCGCCTGAACGAAACGGACGCCCCGCTCACGGGGCCGGCGCTGGTGCAGGCTGCGCTCGGCTGCGAGGTGATCATCAGCGACCGCCAGGCCGCCGCGCCGGCCACGCTGTTCGCGCAGTTGCCTCAGCTGGCCGTCTTCCAGCGCTGCGCCGTGGACGTTCGCAACGTCGACGTGGAGGCGGCCAGCGCCGCCGGCGTGCTGGTGACGCACGCCAGCGCCGGCTTCGGCAATGCGGTGGCCGAATGGGTGCTGGGGGCGATGATCGCGCTCGCGCGCCAGCTGCACGAAGGCGCGCATGCCTACCGCAGCGGGGAGCGGCCGCCCGTTCGCATGGGACGCGAGCTGCGAGGATCCACGCTGGGCGTCATCGGCTACGGCGCCATCGGGCGGCGGCTGTGCGATATCGGCCATGCGCTGGGCATGCGCGTGCTGGTGGCGGACCCGTTCGCGCGGGTGGAGGATCCGCATCTCACGCAAGCCGCGCTGGAGGAGCTCCTGCCGCAGGCCGACTTCGTGGTGTGCCTCGCGCCCGCGACGCCCGCCACGGAGAACATGATGGACGCGCGCCGCTTCGCCGCCTGCAAACCCGGAGCCTTCTTCGTCAATGCCTCGCGCGGCGAGCTGGTCGACGAGGCGGCGCTGTCGCGCGCGCTCGACGACGGCCGGCTGGCCGGCTGCGCGCTGGACGTCGGCCGCGCGCCCGACCAGATGCCTTCACCCGCCCTGGCCGCGCATCCGCTGGTGCTCGCCACGCCGCACATCGCGGGGCTCACGCCGCCGGCGGTGGAGCACCAGTCGCACGAGACGGTGGCGCAGCTGGCGGAACTGCTGGCCGGCCGCATGCCGGCGGGCGCGCTGAATCCGGTGCATGCTACGCGCTGGCAGGCCCTGCTGGCTTCCTGAGGACTCCGCATGCAAGCTTCGACCCCGTTCACCCCGAACCTGCGCTACCCCGATCCCCGGGTGGAGGTGCTCGACGAGCGCTTCCTGAAGCTGCGCCTGTTCAGCGCGACGGTGGAGCAGCTCGCCACCGGCCTGCGCTGGGCGGAAGGCCCGGTGTGGTTCGGCGACGGGCGTTACCTGCTCGTGTCCGACATCCCGTCCAACCGGATCCTGCGCTGGGACGAAGCTTCCGGCGGGGTCAGCGAGTTCCGCAAGCCGTCGAACAACGCCAACGGCATGGCGCGCGACCGGCAGGGCCGCCTGCTCGCCTGCGAGCACCTGACGCGGCGCGTGACGCGCACCGAGTACGACGGCGGCATCACGGTGCTGGCCGACCGCCACGAAGGCAAGCGGCTGAACTCGCCCAACGACATCGTCTGCGCCGCGGACGGCAGCGTGTGGTTCACCGATCCGCCCTTCGGCATCGCCGGCCACTGGGAAGGCGAGCCGGCGGAGCCGGAATTGCCCCACGGCGTGTACCGCATCGCGCCGGACGGCAAGCTGCGGCAGGAGCTCGCGGACCTCGCCGGACCGAACGGGCTGGCGTTCTCGCCGGACGAATCGATCCCGTACGTGGTGGAGAGCCGCTCGCTGCCCCATCGGAGGATCTGGGCCTACGACCACGGCCGCGACGGCCGCCTGTCGAACAAGCGGCTGGCCGTCGACGCCCAGGGGCACGGCGCGATCGACGGCTTCGCGGTCGACGTGGCGGGCAACCTGTGGTGCGGCTGGGGCGGGACGGGTGCACCCGGGTCCGATTCCGAAGCGCTGGACGGCGTGCGCGTGTTCGCGCCCGACGGCACGGCCATCGGCCACATCCACCTGCCCGAGCGCTGCGCCAACGTCTGCTTCGGCGGCCGGCACCGCAACCGGCTGTTCATGGCGGCGAGCCACTCGGTCTACGCGCTGTACGTGAACACGCAGGGCTGCGCGTAGGCTGCTGGTGAGCGCAGCGAACCCCGGCGTTCGCTGTGCCGGAGCGCTGGGGTTCCTGCGTCACCCCAGCCTACGAAGAGGCCCGGGCCAGGGCGTGAAGCGCGACCCGCTCAGTGGCGGTACGGGTTGCGCGGCGCGTCGTCGTAGCGGTTCGGCACGCCGTCGCGGTCGGCGTCGCCCCACGGGCCGCGGCGCTTGTGTCCCCGGTGGTGGTCGTCGTGATAATAGATCGGGCGGGGCTGCACGTACACGGGGCGCGGCTGCACGTAGACCGGCCGCGGCTGCACGTACACCGGTTGGGGCTCGTAGTACACGGGCGCGGGCTGCACGTACACCGGTGCCGGCTGCACGTAGCCGAAGGGAATGCCGATGGACAGGGTCACGTCGGTGCGCGCCTGGGCGGTCGACACCGCGGCGAAGGCCGCGAAGGCGACGGCGGCGGTCAGCAGAAACTTGGCAGAGGCAAGGCGTTTCATGGAAGCTCCTCTTTTGAGAGTGAGTGCATGATGCCGTCGGCTCCATGAACCGAAGCTGAACGGTTAACACCCGGCCACACCTGCGACCGGAAAACGACACTGTGTAAGTTCAGGCCGGCCGTGGCAGCGCGAGTTCGGCCAGGCGCAGGGCACCCTCGAAACTCCGTGCCACGGCGATGAACAGGTTGGTGTGGCAGAAGAGGGCATCCGGCACCCCGGTGGCGGCGGCCAACTCGCGGTCGCGCAGCCCGGCCCAGGCCGCCGGCAGGTCCAGGCGCGCCTCGAAGGAGCCCTCGCGTGCCGGCACCGTGCGCAGCACGTGGCGCTCCCCGCCCTCGTCCGATTCAGGGTAGAGCACCAGCAGCACCTCGGGCATCTCCTGCACCACGATGGCCGTCCAGGGCATGCCGCCTTCGGCGAGATGCAGCACGCGGCCGTCCAGCAGGCGTTGCGCGTCGCGCACCTTGCCGGCGGCCAGGTCCTGGCCGATCCTGCGCATCACGAGGCGCTGCAGCAAGCGCTGCACGACGGCCATGGCTTCGCGGAAGCGCTCCATCTGCAAGTGCGCCCGGGCCGTGGTGTCGAGCCCCTGCTCCTCGAACCAGGCGCTGTTCAGGGCAGCCACCTGGCTGGACAGCCCGAAGGCGCCGGGCGCCACCATCTCGGCGCCGGTGTCGACCAGGTCCAGGTAGCGCACCAGCGAGGCGTCGATGTCCTCGGCGATGCGGGCGAGCGTGGCGTCCGGCAGCGACTGGCCCATGGCCTTGGCGGCCTGCTTCACGTAGGCGACGCCGTACGCCTTCCACACGAGCCCGGCGCTCGCATAGCCTTCGGCCGCGACCGTGCTTCCCTCTTCCTGCCGCACGCGCGTGCCGGCGAAGCCCCGCTGGTGATGGTCGAAACGTCCGCGCGCCGCGTCCCATTCGCCGCCGACGTCCACCGCGAAGTCGGCGCGCGCGATCTCCTGCGCGTCGCGCGTGCGCACGAGCTCGTGCGCGGGGAAGACCGCGGCCAGCACGGCGACGCCGAACACGTCGTCGGCATGGAAGGAGCCGCTGTGGGTGGCGATCCGCTTGCGCATCTCAGGCCAGCAGGTCGTGGAGCGTGCGCGCGACCACCTTGGTGGCGCGGCGCAGGTCTTCCAGCTCCAGGCGCTCGTCGGCGCGCTTGGCGTGCGACTCCAGCACCGTGCGCGGCCCGGCGCCGTAGATCACGCCCGGAATGCCCGCCGCCGCATAGAGCCGCACGTCGGTGTACAGCGGCGTGCCCATGGCGGGAATGTCCTGGCCGAACAGCGCCTTGCCGTGCTTCTGGATGGCGGCCACCAGGGGCTCGCCGCCGGGCAGCGGCCGCAGCGAATTCGCCAGCAGCAGCCGGCGGATCTCCACGGTGCCCGCGAAACCGGCGGCGGCATCGGCGATCACCTGCCGGATGGCCGCTTCCACTTCCTGCGGGTTCTCCTCGGGGATCATGCGGCGATCCAGCTTGAACACGACCTTGCCGGGGACCACGTTGGTGTTGGTGCCGCCCTCGATGCGGCCGACGTTCAGGTAAGGGTGCCGGATGCCCGGCACCCTGGAGCTGACCTGCCTGTAGAGCGCGTTCTGCGCGTACAGCGCGTCGAGGATCCGCACGGCGCCCTGCAGCGCGTCGATGCCGGTGTCCGGGATCGCGGCATGCGCCATCTTCCCGTGCACCGTCACTTCCAGCTGCAGGCAGCCGTTGTGCGCCGTGACCACCTCGTAGCTGAAGCCGGCGGCGATCAGCAGGTCGGGCTGCGTCAGGCCCTTCTTCAGCAGCCAGGCCGGGCCGAGCTCGCCCCCCACTTCCTCGTCGTAGGTGAAGTGCAGTTCGACGCCGCCCTTCAGCTTCGCCTGCAGCGATTCCAGGGCGCGCACGGCGAAGGTGAAGCTGGCGAAGTCGCCCTTGCTGACGGCGGTGGCGCGGCCGTAGATCTTCCCGTCCTCGATCTCGCCGCCGTAGGGATCGTGCGTCCAGCCTTCGCCGGGCGCCACCACGTCGCCGTGGGCGTTCAGCGCGATGGTGCGGCCCTCGCCGTAGCGGCGCCGCACGACGAGGTTGGTGATGGACTGCAGGCCGTGCGCCTTCACCTCGGCATCGGGCACGGGATGCTTCTCGGCCGCGAAGCCGAAGGACTTCAGCAGTTCGGCGGTGCGCTCCGCGTGCGGCGCGTTGTTGCCCGGCGGCGTGTCGGTCGGCACCCGCACCAGTTCCTGCAGGAAGCGCACTTCCTCGTCGAAGTGGGCGTCGATCCAGGCGTCGATCTTCTCGTAGGCGTTCATGCGGTCTCTTTCGCGAGCTGCTCCAGCAGGTGCCGGAAGGCGAGCACGCCCAGCTGGATGTCGTCGCTGGTGGTGGCTTCCAGCGGGTTGTGGCTGATGCCGGCGTTCTGGCCGCGGACGAACAGCATCGCCTGCGGCATCACCTCGTGCAGCTTCATGGCGTCGTGGCCGGCGCCGCTGGGCATGCGGTGCAGCGGCACGCCCAGTGCCTGCACAGCGCTCTCCCAGCGCTGCTGCCATCGGGGGTCGCTGGGAGCCGCGGCGGCGCGCATCGTCTCGTCCGCGCTGTAGCGCAGCCCGCGCCGTTCGCAGATCTCCTTGAGCTTCCCCAGCACGTCGGCCACCATGGCATCGCGCTGGGGATCGCGCGGCGCGCGCAGGTCCAGCGAAAACAGGCAGCGGCCGGGCACCACGTTGATCGAGCCATTGGGCACCTGCAGCATGCCGACGGTTCCGACCGAGTCGCCGTCGCGCGCGGCGCGCTGCTCCACGTACAGGGCGAGCTCCGCCACGGCCACGGCGGCATCGCGCCGGCGATCCATCGGGGTCGTGCCGGCGTGGCTGGCCATGCCCGTCACCTCGCACTGGTAACGCACGCCGCCGTTGATGGAGGTGACGATGCCCAGCGGGATGTCCAGTTCGTTGAGCACCGGGCCCTGCTCGATGTGCACCTCGACGAAGCCGAGGTAGCGCGCCGGGTCGCGCTCGAGCGCCGCGATCGCCTCCATGGTGGCGGGCAGTCCCGCATGGCGCATGGCCTCGCGCATGGTCACGCCGTCGGCATCCTTCTGGTCCAGCCAGGCCGGGTTGAAGTGGCCGATGAGCGCGCCCGAGCCGAGGAAGGTGGCCTTGTAGCGCTGTCCCTCCTCCTCGGCGAAGCCCACCACCTCGATGCCGAAGGGCAGGCGCCGCTGCGCGCGCGCGAGCTCGCGAACGCAGGCCATGGGCGTGAAGATGCCCAGGCGGCCGTCGTACTTGCCGCCGTTGCGCACGGTGTCGTAGTGCGAGCCGGTGAGGAGCCACTTCCCGCCCGCGGATGCGGCGCCGTAGCGCCCCACCACGTTCCCCACCGCATCGATCT
>DASWUI010000230.1:0-3304 GCA_036401715.1 Ramlibacter sp.
ATCTTCGGCGCCCTCATCGTCTGGTTCCTGATCGTCGAGCCGCACGGGCTCGCCAAGCTGTGGTCCACCGGCAAGCAGAAGCTGCGGCTGTGGCCCTTCCCCCACTGATTTTTCACAAGGAGACAAGCATGAAGTTGCGCAATGGGATCCTGGCGGCCGCGGCCGTGGCCGCCGTACTGGCGTCGGGGCTGTCGACCAGCGCCTTCGCGCAGGCGAAGGAACAGTTCATCCCGGTGCTGTCCTACCGCACCGGCCCGTACGCGCCCAACGGCACGCCCTGGGCCAACGGCTACGTGGACTACATCAAGCTGGTGAACGCCCGCGGCGGCATCAACGGCGTGAAGCTCACGTTCGAGGAATGCGAGACCGGCTACGACACGGCGCGCAGCGTCGAATGCTACGAGCGCCTGAAGAGCCGCGGCGCCTCCTTCGTGCAGCCGCTGTCCACCGGCGCCACCTTCGCCATCACCGAGAAAGCCCCGGCCGACAAGATCCCGGTGGTGACCATCGGCTACGGCCGCAGCGAGAGCGCCGACGGCTCCGTGTTCAAGTGGAACTTCCCGATCGCCGGCACCTACTGGGTCGCCAGCGACGCCATCCTGCAGGCCGTGGCCAAGAAGGAAGGCGGACTGGCCAAGCTCAAGGGCAAGAAGATCGCCCTGGTCTACCACGACAGCCCCTACGGCAAGGAGCCGATCCCGCTGCTGCAGGAGCGCGCGCGCATGCACGGCTTCGACCTGCAGCTGCTGCCGGTGACGGCGCCCGGCGTGGAGCAGAAGTCCACCTGGCTGCAGATCCGCCAGAACCGTCCCGACTACGTGTTCCTGTGGGGCTGGGGCGTGATGAACTCCACCGCGCTGAAGGAGGCCGTGGCCACCGGCTACCCGCGCGAGAAGATGTACGGCGTGTGGTGGGCCGGTGCCGAGCCGGACGTCAAGGACGTGGGCGACGGCGCCAAGGGCTACAACGCGGTGACCATGCAGCACGGCGCCGAGCCGCAGTCCAAGGTCGTCAAGGACATCCTGGCCCTGGTGCACGGCAAGGGCCAGGGCACCGGCCCGAAGGAGGAAGTGGGCTCGGTGCTGTACATGCGCGGCGCGATGAGCGCCATGATCGGCATCGAAGGCATCCGCGCCGCGCAGGAGCGCTTCGGCAAGGGCAAGGTGATGTCGGGCGAGCAGATCCGCTGGGGCCTGGAGAACCTGAACCTCACGCAGGCCAAGCTGGACGGCCTGGGCTTCGCCGGCGTCATGCGCCCGATCAGCACCTCCTGCGTGGACCACATGGGCGCCGCCTGGGCCCGCATCCACACCTGGGACGGCAAGCAGTGGAAGTTCACTTCCGACTGGCTGCAGGCCGACGAGCAGGTGATCCGCCCGCTGGTGAAGCAGACGGCGGCCAAGTACGCGGCGGAGAAGAAGATCACGCCCCGGACGCCCGCGGATTGCCAGTCTTGACGGCGAGCCGTCAAGACTGGCAGTTCCTGCCCGACTGACGGCACCCTCCCCTGCCCCTCCCGCCAAGCGGGAGGGGACGCGGCTCCGAGGAGCCGCCAAACGAAAGGGCACGCCCTTGCGTATGGTGAAGACCCGGAAGACCATGGAAACACGCAACATCGTCCTCAACGTCAACGGCATCGAGGTCATCTACAACCACGTGATCCTGGTGCTCAAGGGCGTGTCCCTGCAGGTGCCGGAGCGCGGCATCGTGGCCCTGCTCGGGGGCAACGGCGCCGGCAAGACCACGACGCTGCGCGCCGTCTCCAACCTGCTCAAGGGTGAACGCGGGCAGGTGACCAAGGGCTCCATCGAGCTGCGCGGCGAGCGCATCGAGAACCTCACCCCGGCCGACCTGGTGCAGCGCGGCGTGGTGCAGGTGATGGAAGGCCGGCACTGCTTCGCCCACCTCACGATCGAGGAAAACCTGCTGACCGGCTCCTACACGCGCGGCAGCCGCGCCGAGGTCGCCGCCAACCTCGAGAAGGTCTACAACTACTTCCCGCGCCTGAAGCAGCGCCGCACCTCGCAGGCGGCCTACACCTCCGGCGGCGAGCAGCAGATGTGCGCCATCGGCCGCGCGCTGATGGCCAACCCGAGCATGGTGCTGCTCGACGAGCCCTCGATGGGGCTGGCGCCGCAGATCGTCGAGGAAGTCTTCGAGATCGTGAAGGACCTCAACGCCAAGGAACACGTCACCTTCCTGCTGGCGGAACAGACCACCAACAGGGCCCTCAAGTACGCCGACTACGGCTACATCATGGAAAGCGGCCGCATCGTGATGGACGGGCCCGCCGCCGACCTCGCCAACAACGAGGACGTCAAGGAGTTCTATCTCGGCGTGGGCAGCGGCAAGCGCAAGAGCTTCCGCGAGGTCAAGAGCTACAAGCGGCGCAAGCGCTGGCTCGCCTGAACACAACGCCAACAGGGAACGGGGAATGGACCAGCAGTATTTCGACGGCCTCGAGACGCGCGCACCGGCCGAGCGCGAAGCACAGCTCCTGGCGGCGCTGCCCGCGCAGGTGGCGCATGCGCAGTCGGCCACGGCCGCCTTCCGCGAGATTCTCGCGGGCGTGGACGCGGCGAAGATCACCTCGCGCGCCGCGCTGGCCAGGCTGCCGGTCACGCGCAAGCACGAACTGCACGAGCGGCAGAAGGCACAGCGCGCCACCGATCCCTTCGGCGGCTTGTCCGCCCTGGTGCGCGGGCCGGCCATGCCGCACGTCTTCGCCTCCCCGGGCCCGATCTACGAACCGGACGGCAGCACGCGCGACTACTGGCGCTGCGGGCGCGCCCTGTTCGCCGCGGGCTTCCGCGCCGGCGACCTGGTGCACAACGCCTTCAGCTACCACATGACGCCCGGCGCCTTCATCTTCGAGTCCGCCGCGCACGCGGTCGGCTGCACCGTGTTTCCCGCCGGCGTCGGCCAGACCGAACAGCAGCTGGAGGCGATCGCGGCCCTGCGCCCGGTCGGCTACACGGGCACCCCGAGCTTCCTGCGCATCCTGGTGGAGAAGGCGGCCGAAGCGGGCGTCGACATCTCCTCCATCCGCAAGGGCATGGTCGGCGGCGAAGCCTTCCCGCCCAGCCTGCGCGACTGGTTCCGCGAGCGCGGGATGGAGGTCTACCAGAGCTACGCCACCGCGGACCTCGGCCTGATCGCCTACGAGACGAGTGCGCGCGAGGGCCTGGTGGTCGACGAGGGCGTGATCGTCGAGATCGTCAGGCCGGGCACCAGCGACCCGGTGCCGAACCCTGAATCGGGCGAAGTCGGCGAGATCGTCGTCACCACCCTCAACCCCGACTAC
>DASWUI010000231.1:0-2016 GCA_036401715.1 Ramlibacter sp.
CCACGACATGTACCTGATGCAGGTGAAGTCCCCCGACAAGTCGACCGAGCCCTGGGACTACTACAACGTCGCGCAGGTGTTCAAGGGCGAAGAGGCCTGGACCACCAAGGCCGAGAGCAAGTGCGCGCTCTGGAAGTAAGCTCCTGGCGGTGACGGTCAGCCGGCCGCGGGCCGGCTGACCTTTTTCAAGAAAGCGGTTCGATGGAGATCTTCGGTATCCCCCACCAGGCCTTCCTGGGCCAGCTCATGCTGGGACTGGTGAACGGCGCCTTCTACGCGATGCTCAGCCTCGGGCTCGCCGTCATCTTCGGCCTGCTGGACATCGTCAACTTCGCGCACGGCGCGCTCTACATGGTCGGCGCCTTCGCGGCCTGGATCATGCTGGAGAAGTGGGGCGTGAGCTACTGGTGGTCGCTGCTGCTGGCGCCGCTGATGGTGGGCGCGCTGGGCGTGGTCATCGAACGAAGTTTCCTCAAGCGGCTGTACGGGCTGGACCCGCTCTACGGCCTGCTCCTGACATTCGGGCTGTCGCTGATCATGGAAGGCATCTTCCGCGACCAGTACGGCGTCTCGGGCCAGTCCTACCCGGTGCCCGACGAACTCTCGGGCGCGACCAACCTCGGCTTCATGGTGCTGCCCAACTACCGCGCGTGGGTGGTGCTGGCCTCCATCACGGTGTGCCTGGGCACCTGGTACCTGATCGAGCGCACCCGGCTGGGAGCCTACCTGCGCGCCGGCACCGAGAACGCCAAGCTGGTGCAGGCCTTCGGCGTGAACGTGCCGATGATGGTCATGCTCACCTACGGCGCCGGCGCCGCGCTGGCCGCGCTGGCCGGCGTGCTGGCCGCGCCCGTGATCCAGGTGACGCCGTTGATGGGGTCGAACCTGATCATCGTGGTGTTCGCGGTCGTCGTGATCGGCGGCATGGGGTCGATCCTGGGCTCGGTGGTCACCGGCCTCGGGCTGGGCATCATCGAAGGCCTCACCCGCGTGTTCTACCCGGAAGCATCCAACGTGGTGGTGTTCTTCATCATGGCCATCGTGCTGATGATCCGCCCCGCCGGCCTGTTCGGCAAGGAAGCCTGAAATGACTACTTCCGCCTCGACCACCGTCGGCGAAGTCTCTCCCGACCACGGCAAGGACGCGCCGGCGGCGCTGGCCGTCACGCACGGCGTCGGCAGGACGGTGAAGCTCACCTACCTCGCGCTGCTGGGACTGGCGATCGTGGCGCCGCTGGTGGGCCTGTATCCGGTCTTCGGCATGAAGCTGCTGTGCTTCGCCCTGTTCGCCTGCGCCTTCAACCTGCTGCTCGGGTTCACCGGGCTGCTGTCCTTCGGGCACGCCGCCTTCTTCGGGTTCGCCGCCTATGTCGCCGGCTGGCTGGTGAAGGCGCAGGGCTGGACGCCGGAGCTGGGCCTGCTGGCCGGCATCCTCACCGGCGCCGGCCTCGGGCTGGTGTTCGGGCTGGTGGCGATCCGCCGCCAGGGCATCTACTTCGCCATGATCACGCTGGCGCTGTCGCAGATGGTCTTCTTCCTGGGCCTGCAGGCGCCCTTCACCGGCGGCGAGGACGGCCTGCAGGGCGTGATGCGCGGCAAGCTGCTCGGCGTGATCCCGCTGGTCGACGACACGGTCATGTACTACGTGGTGCTGGTGGTGTTCATCGCCTGCTTCCTGGGCATCATGCGCATCGTCAATTCGCCCTTCGGCCAGGTGCTGAAGATGATCCGCGAAAACGAGCCGCGTGCCGTGTCCCTGGGCTACGAGGTGGACCGCTACAAGCTGCTGGCCTTCGTGCTGTCGGCCACGCTGGCGGGCCTGGCCGGCGCGCTGAAGTGCCTGGTGATGGGCCTCGCGTCGCTGACCGACGTCGACTGGACGATGTCCGGCGAGGTGATCCTCATGAGCCTGCTGGGCGGCGTGGGCACCGTCCTCGGCCCGGTGATCGGCGCCGGCCTGGTGATCTCGCTGCAGGACCTGCTGGCCGACAAGGTGGGCGCCTGGGTCACGGTGAT
>DASWUI010000232.1:0-6414 GCA_036401715.1 Ramlibacter sp.
GGCCTTCTGGCCCGGGCCGCTCACGCTGATCCTGCCGCGCCGTCCCGACATGGCGCGGGCGGCCGCGGGCGGGCAGGACTCGGTGGGCCTGCGCTGTCCGGCGCACCCCGTGGCGCACGCGCTGCTGCTTGCGTGCGCCCAGGCGCAGCCGCCGGTGTACGGCGTGGCCGGGCCGAGTGCCAATCGCTTCGGCCGCGTCAGCCCCACCACCGCGGCCCACGTCGCTTCCGAGTTCGGCGACGCGCTGCTGGTGCTCGATGGCGGCGCCACGCCGGTGGGCATCGAGTCGGCCATCGTGGACTGCACCCGCGGCGTGCCGGTGCTGCTGCGCCCGGGCACCCTGACGCGCGCGCAGATCGAAACGGCCTGCGGCGAGCGCCTCTGGCTGCCCTCCGAGCTGCCCGGCGCGGCGCCGCGCGCTTCCGGCACCCTGGAGTCGCATTACGCGCCGGACGCCAAGGTGCGGCTGATGGACGCGAAGAGCCTGCAGACCGCGCTGGACCTGCTGGGGCCGGACGCGGCGGCGATCGCGGTGTATGCGCGCACCCCGGTGCGCACCCGCAGCCCGCATTACCGCCGCATGCCGGACGACGCGGCGGAGACGGCCCGCCAGCTGTTCGCGGTGCTGCGCGACTTCGATGCCGCGCGCGTCAAGCTCATCTGGGTGGAGGCGCCGCCCGACGCGCCCGAATGGGAAGGCGTGCGCGACCGGCTGCGGCGCGCCGCGGCGGGCTAGGGTTCGCGGGGTCCCGGCCCCGTCCTTCCATTACCGGCGGTTTACCGTCGCTCGTTAAACTCGCACGTTTCACCGGAGACTCATTCATGGCAACTCAGTGGTTGCGCCGTACGTGGCTGCTGGCCGCGTGCGCCTCGGCCCTGCTCCTGGCTGCCTGCGGCGGCGGCGGCAGCATCGACTCCCAGCTCGTCCCCTCGCGCGTGATCGCGTTCGGCGACGCGACCGCGGACGTCGGCCAGGGCGGCACGCGCTATACGGTCAACGACAACGGGGTGAACGTGTGGACGCTGTACGCGGCCAACGCGTTCGGCCAGCCGCTGGCGCCTTCCGCGGCCGGCGGCCTCGGCTTTGCCACCGGCAACGCGCGCATCACGACGCTGCCGGATGCCGCGGGCGGCAGTGCGGCCACGGTGCAGGCGCAGGTCGACGCCTTCCTGGCGTCCGCGGCCTTCGACGCCAATGACCTGGTGCTGGTGAGCGCCGGCACCTCGGACGTGATCGCCGAGGGGCAGGCCGTGATCGAAGGCCGGATCACCGAGGACCAGGCCCTGGTGAACGTGGACCGGGCGGCCCGGGACCTCGGGGCGCAGGTGCGCCGGCTGGTGAACGCCGGTGCCCGCCACGTCGTCATCGCGGGCGTGCGCAACCTGGGGGTGACGCCCTGGGCGCTGGAAACCGGGCGGGCCGCGCTGCTGGAGTCGCTCAGCAGCGTGTCGGCCCGCACCGGCGAGAACGAGCCGCGCGCCTTCAACGACCGCCTGAAGATCGAGATCGCCGACCTGGGAGCCTCGGTGCTGTACGTGGAGACCGCGTCCTACTTCATGCTGGTGGCGAACAACCCCGGCTCCAACGGGCTCGACAACACGACCGGCTACGCCTGCGCCTCGGTCGATGCGGGCGGCGGGATCGGCACCGGCCCGAACCAGGTGAATTCGGCCCTGTGCACGCCCTCCACGCTGCAGCCGGCCGTGGCCGACTACAACCGCTGGCTGTTCGCCGACCGCGTGTACCTGACGCCGCGCGGGCAACAGCTGCTCGGCGAGCTGATGGTCAACCAGATCCGCGAGCGCTGGTAAGCCGCTGGCGGGGGCGAGCCCGTCAGCCGTAGCGCAGTTTCAGGGTGAGGATGACGCTGGCCAGGGCCAGCGTCACCGCATTGGCCAGCACGATGGGCCAGGCGCCCATCATCAGCCCGTACAGCAGCCACAGCGCCACGCCCACCGTGAACACGCTGTACATCCCCAGCGAGATCCCGCGCACGTCGCGCGTGCGGAAGCTCAGCCAGGCTTGTGGCACGAAGCTCAGGGTGGTGAGGAAGGCGGCGCAGTAGCCGATCAGTTCGTGCACGGTCATGGCTGGCGCGGGCATCAGGGTTGGCGCGCGGCCCATTCGACCAGCGCCTGCACGGCCGGCCGGATGGCCGAGGCCCTGCGGTGGTTGGCGATCGCCACCAGCACGTAGCGCCGGCCCTGCGGCCCGTGCACGTAGCCGGCGACGCCGGAGACCTCGTTGAGGCTGCCGGTCTTCAGGTGCGCGAGGCCGACGTTCTGCCGCTGGCGGCGCAGCGTGCCGTCCAGGCCCAGCGCCGGCAGCGAGGCCACCAGGTCCGGCATGAGCGGGGAGGCCCAGGCGGCCTGCAGCAGCTGCGCGAGCTGCCGGCCGGTGATGCTCTCGCTGCGCGAGAGCCCGGAGCCGTTCTCGGTGACGGGCGGCTCGCCGCCGAAGCGCTCGCGCCACCAGGTGCGCAGCACCTCACGCGACCCTTCCAGGCTGCCGGTGCCGCGCTGCTGCAGGCTGAGGGTCAGGAAGAGCTGCTGCGCCATCACGTTGTTGCTGAACTTGTTGACGTCCCGCACCACCTCGGCGAGCGGCGGCGAAGTGAATTCGAAGGCCGGCTTCAGCCCCCCCGGCGCGCTGCCCTCCCGCACCTCGCCGCGCAGGTGGCCGCCGACTTCCTGCCAGACCGCCGCCACGGCGCGGGCGGTGTAGGTCGCGGGCTCGGGGAAGGCCAGCTGCCAGACCTGCTCGCCGCAGGCGCGCGGAAAGGCGCCGGCGAAGCGCACGTGCGCGGGATTGCGGAAGTCCGCCGCCAGGGCCGTGATCCAGTCACCGCACGAATCCGCCCCCGACAGCGGCACCGAAGCGGGCCACTGCACCCCGGCCAGGGCAGGCTCCGCGCGCACCCGGGCGTGGGTCCCGTCGGGGGTGAAGGTGAGGGTCACCGCCTTGAAGTTCACCAGCAGCGCGTCGGCGCCCACGTTGTAGGGCCGCAGGGGCAATCCGTCGAAGGCGGCGGGGTCGTGCGGCGGCAACGTGAAGGCGCTGCGGTCCAGCACGATGTCGCCCGTGATCGTGTGCACGCCCATGGCGCGCACCCTCCGCAGCAGCAGCCACAGCCGCTCGATCACCAGCTTGGGGTCGCCCTGGCCCTTGATGACCAGGTTGCCCTGCAGCACCCCCAGGCGCACGGGCCCGTCGAAGACCACGGGAGTGGTCCAGGCGAAGGTCGGCCCCAGCAGGTCCAGCGCCGCGTAGGTGGTGGCCAGCTTGGCGATCGAGGCGGGGTTGACCGGCGTGTCGACGCGGTGCGCCACGCGCGGGGCGCCCCCTTCGGCCGGGGCGACCATCATCACCACCGCATCGCGCGGCAGGCCCTGTTCGGCCAGCAGCGCTTCCACTTCGGGCGGCAGGGCTTGCGCCTGCGCGGCGGCCGCCATCCAGGCGGCCAGGCAACAGGCAAGGCGGATCCAGCGCGGCATGCGCGCCATTATGGAATGGGCGGACCTTCGATAATGGCGGGTTCCGCGCCCGAAAATGAAACTGCTCGCCTTCGACACCAGCACCGAAACGCTCTCCATCGCGGTGGGCGCCGGCGCGGGCGCGCCGGTCCTGGAGCACACGGGGCCGGGCGGGGCGCTGGCTTCGGCCGCGCTGATCCCGACGATCGAGGAGCTGCTCGCGCGTGCCGGCCTGCGCATGGCGCAGCTGGATGCGATCGCCTTCGGCCGGGGCCCCGGTTCCTTCACCGGCCTGCGCACCGCCGCGGCCGTGGCGCAGGGCCTGGGCTTCGGCGCGGGCGTGCCGGTGCTGCCGCTGGACACCCTGCTGGCGGTGGCCGAGGAGGCGCGGGCCGCCAGCGGGGAGACCCGCATCGTCGCCATGCTGGACGCCCGCATGGACGAGGTCTACTTCGCCGGCTACGAATTCCTCGACGGCCGTTGGGCCACCCTCCAGCCGCCCGCCCTGGGACGGCCCGAGCAGGCGGTGGTGCCGCCCGGCTGGGCGATCGCCGGCAACGTGCTGTTGCTGCACGGCGAGCGCCTGCCCGCCGGCGGGGCGCGCATCGCGGCGCTGCCGACCGCCCGCGCGCTGCTGCGCCTGGCTCCCGCGGCCCTGGCCGGCGGCGCTTCGCACACCGCCGCGAAGGCCCTTCCGCTCTACATCCGCGACAAAGTAGCGCAAACTACCGAGGAGCGCGCGGCCGACCGCGCGCGCAAGGACCTGCTGGGCAAGTCCGCGGAGCCCCGATGAGCGCAGTCTTCAAGTCCATGGAAGCGGGCTTCGAGCCCATGTCCGAGTCCCGGCTGGACGAGGTGGTCGCGATCGAGCGGCGCGCCTACACGCACCCGTGGACGCGGGGCAACTTCGCCGATTCGCTGCGCTCCGGCTACCAGGCCCAGATGCTGTGCCTGGGGGACGTCGTCATCGGCTACTTCGTGGCCATGCAGGGCGTGGACGAAGTGCACCTCCTGAACATCACGGTGGATCCGACGTACCAGGGCCAGGGCTGGGGGCGCGTGCTGCTCGACGCGCTGGCGCTGTGGGCCCGCGGGCAGCACGCGCAGTGGCTGTGGCTGGAGGTTCGCACCAGCAACGCGCGGGCGCAGCAGGTCTACCAGCGCTACGGCTACCGCCGCGTGGGTGAGCGCAAGCACTACTACCCCGCCGACCAGGGGCGCGAGGACGCGATCGTCATGAGCTACAAGCTATGAGCCTGCAGCTCGATGCGCGCCAGCGCGCGATGCTGGAAGAGATGGGCATCCGCGTGTTCTGGCCGGAGGCGCCCGTGCAGCCGGAGCCGGTGCAAGCCATCGCGCAGCCGGTGGCGGTGCCGGCCGAAGCGCCCTTGCCCCCCCGAGTCCCCATCGCCCGCAATGCGCCGCCGCCGGTGCAGGCACCGCGCGCCGCGCCGGCGGCCGGCGCGCGCGAGCGCATTCCCGGCATCGAGCGGATGGAGTGGGACGCGCTGCAGCAGGCGGTGGCCGCCTGCCAGGCCTGCAAGCTGTGCGACGGCCGGCGCAACACCGTGTTCGGCGTCGGCGACTTGCAGGCGGACTGGCTGGTGGTGGGCGAGGCGCCGGGCGAGAACGAGGACCTGCAGGGCGAGCCTTTCGTGGGGCAGGCCGGCAAGCTGCTGGACAACATGCTGGGCGCGATGGCCCTGTCGCGGCGCGAGCGCGTGTACATCGCCAACGTGCTGAAGTGCCGCCCGCCCGGCAACCGCAACCCCGAGCCGGACGAGATCGCCCAGTGCGAGCCCTTCCTGCGCCGGCAGGTGGAACTGCTGCGGCCGAAGATCATCCTGGCCATGGGCCGCTTCGCGGTGCAGACGCTGCTGCAGACCACCGAGCCGATCGGCCGCCTGCGCGGCCAGGTGCACCGCTACAACGGCGTGCCGGTGGTGGTCACCTACCACCCGGCCTACCTGCTGCGCAACCTGCCGGACAAGGCCAAGGCCTGGGCCGACCTGTGCCTGGCGCAGGCGGTGCTGCGCGAATCCGCCTAAGGCACGCGCGGCAGGTACGCCGCGGGCGCGAGCGTCCGCGCCGCGTAGTCGATGCCGCTGAACGCCGCGAATTCGGCGAGGCTGCGGCGGCTGCCCAGGCCGTACACACCCAGGTCCGCGCCGGCCACGAGCGCTGCCAGCCGCGCGCGCGAGCGCTGTTCGTGCGTCCACCACGTCACCTCGCGCTGCGCCTCGTGCTCCGCGTCCCAGTGCAGCGGGCGCGGCGGCGCCCCGGCGTCCGGGTCGTTGTACAGGTGGTGGACGGGCAGCGCGGGGATGTGGAACAGGTCCCAGCCGCGCGTGTACAGGCGCAGCGCCAGCGCCTGCTCCTCGCCGTGGAAGTACAGCCAGGGGTCGTAGGGCAGCTCCTGCACGATGCGCCCGGGCGCGAACAGGCAGCCGGCGCCGCAGTGGAAGGCGGGCAGCGGCTCCGTGGTCTCCACGGGGTGCGCCTCGAAGGGCAGCACGGGGTGTCCTTCCTCGAAGCGCGCGCCGGGCTTCACGACCTGCGCCAGCACGCCGTGCGTGGTGGGGCGGCGCACCACCTGGCCCTGCGCGTCGAAGGTGAAGGCATTCGGATAGGAGGTGAGCACCACGCTGCGCCGCGGCGCGCCCAGCGCCATCGCGTGCGCGACCAGCCGCTCGTCCCAGCCCTCGTCGAAGTCCATGTGCGAGTCCAGCTGCAGGAACCACTCCTCGCCGTCGTGCAGCGACATGGCGATGGCGCGCGCCCAGCACGGCCCCCTCGCGTCGGCGATGTCGATGCGCACCTGCGTCAGGCGCGCGCCGCCGCCGGGGTGCGGCACGCGCGCCGCGCTCGCCTCGGACTGGTCGACCACGCCGAAGTGCAGCCGGGCGGGGTCCACGGCGGTGGCGACGGCCCGCTCCAGCG
>DASWUI010000233.1:0-3611 GCA_036401715.1 Ramlibacter sp.
GATCGCCGCCCTGCTGGCCGGCATGCTCTTCGTGGGGGGCTATGGCCTGCATGCGCTGCAAGGCGAACAGCAGCGCGCGGCGGAGGCGCTGCGGCGCGAGCAGCAGTTCGCCGCCGCGGTGGACGCGGCGCGCGCAGCGGAAGTGTCGTTCAAGATCCAGGTGCAGGAGTGGAAGAACATCCTGCTGCGCGGCCATGATCCGGCCGACCATGCGCGCTACCTGGCGGCGTTCGACCAGCGGACCGCCATGGTCGCCAAGGACCTGGATCGGCTGGAGGGCTCCCTGACCCAGCTTGGCCTCGCGCCGGATTCGGTGGTGGAGGCCCGCCGGCTGCACGTGGAACTGGGCCGGCAGTACCGGCAGGCCCTGGCCGGGTTCGACACCGGCAACGTCGCGAGCACGCACGCGGTGGACCGCGCCGTGCGCGGCAAGGACCGTCCGCTGGACGAGAAACTGGACCGGGTGGTCGCCACCCTCAAGGAACTGGAAGCGGGCGAGAGCGCACGGGCCACGCGCGAGGCGGCGACCCAAGCGCGGACCGTTCTGGTCGTGATGGGCACGGTGATGGCCGCCGTGCTCGCCGGCGGACTCGCGCTGGGGCTGTGGATCGCGAGCGGCATCACGCGGCCCTTGCAGGAGGCGGTTCGCCTGTCGCGCCGGGTGGCCGCCGGGGACCTGACGGTGGACCTGCAGGCACGCACGCGCGACGAGGTGGGCGAGCTGCTGCAGGCCATGTCGGAGATGAGCGGCAACCTGCGTGGCGTGGTCGGCGAGGTCGTGTCCGGCGCGCATGCCGTGGCGGACAGCAGCGCGCAGATCGCGCAGGGCAACGTGGACCTGTCGCAGCGCACCGAGGAACAGGCGAGCACGCTGGAGGAAACCGCCAGCCAGATGGAGGAGCTCACCTCCACGGTGACGCAGAACGCCGACAACGCGCGGCAGGCGAGCCGGCTGGCCGCCGACGCCGCCGAGGTGGCACGCAAGGGCGGCCGCGCGGTCGGCGAGGTGGTCCAGACGATGGACGGGATTTCCGAAGCATCGCGCCGCATCGCGGACATCATCGGCGTGATCGACGGGATCGCCTTCCAGACGAACATCCTGGCGCTCAACGCCGCCGTGGAGGCCGCGCGCGCGGGCGAACAGGGACGCGGCTTCGCGGTGGTCGCGGCCGAGGTGCGCAACCTCGCGCAGCGCAGCGCCGCGGCCGCCCGGGAGATCAAGGCACTCATCGGCGACTCCGTGGGCAAGGTGGATGCGGGCGCGCGCCAGGTCGACGAGGCGGGCCGCACCATGGAGGAAATCGTCGCCTCGGTGAAGCAGGTCAGCGACCTGATCGCCGAGATCGCGGCCGCGAGCCAGGAGCAGAGCGCCGGCATCGAGCAGGTCAACACGGCCGTCACGCAGATGGACCAGGTCGTGCAGCAGAACGCGTCGCTGGTCGAGGAGGCCACGGCCGCCACGGAGTCCATGAAGGCGCAGGCGGGGGCGCTGCTGCAGGTGGTTTCCCGCTTCCGCCTGCGGGCCGACGACGGCGTGCAGCCGGCGGCGCAGCAGCCGCCGCCGCAGGCGTCCGGTCCCTTGCCGCTGCGGCTGCGGACCTCCACCCCGCCGCTGGCCACCATGCCGGCGCCGGCGCTCGCGGGCGGCCAGTGGCGCGAGTTCTGAGGGCGCGTGCTCCGGGATGGGCGAACCACCGATTCCGCCGGAGTATCGCTGGGGCACGGCGAGGACTACACTCTGCCGTTCCTCCCGCTTTCCGACCAGGCAGTCTCCCGATGATCGACCGGACCCAACACAGCGTGCTGGTGGTGGACGACAACGCGGCCAGCCGCTACGCGACCGCGCGTACCCTGCGCGCCGCGGGCTTCAACGTGGTGGAAGCCTCCGCGGGCGCGGAAGCGCTGGAACTGGTGGAATTCGTCTCGGCCGTCGTGCTGGACGTCCACCTGCCGGACCTGCTCGGGTTCGAGGTGTGCCGCCTGCTGCGCAAGAAGGCCAGCACCGCGGAGCTGCCGGTGGTCTACGTCTCCGCGATGTACGTGAGCGAATCGGACCAGCAGCACGGCATGGAGTCGGGCGGCAATGCCTACATGGTGTCGCCGGTGGACCCGGAAGCGCTCCGGGCCACCCTGGACCAGCTGATCGGCGACCGGCCGCCGGTTCCCCACTGACCCGTCACACCACCATGGGGCTGTTCGCCCCGTCCACGGACACCACCGCGCCCGAGACATAGGACGCGCGCGGCGAGGCCAGGAACACCACCAGCGCCGCGACCTCTTCCGGCGTCGCCAGCCGGCCGAGCGGCATCTTCTTCTCCGCCTGCTGCCGCACCTCCTCGGGCGTGCTGTTGCGCAGGCGCGCATCCGCGGCCAGGCCTTCGGCCAGCCGGTCGGTGAGCGTCAGGGTCGGGTTCACCGCATTCACGCGCACCCCCCTCGGACCCCAGGCCGCCGCGAGGCCGGCGCTCGCCAGCATCAGCGCGGCATTCGCCGCGCCGCCGGGCAGGTGCGTCGGCGTGGCCACCTTGCCGCCCATGCCGATGACGTTCACGATCGCGCCGCGGCCGCGCGCGCCCATGCGCCGCACCACCGGGTCCATCACGTGCACGTAGGTGAAGAACTTGGATTGCATCGCGTCGTGCCAGGCCTGCGGCTCGAGCTCGGCGAAGGGCGTGCGCTTCGCGGCGCCGGCGGAATTGACGAGCACGTCCACGGGGCCGTGCCCGGACTCCGCGGCATCCACCACGCGCAGCGCGGCGGCCGCATCCGTGAGGTCGGCGCACAAGCCAGCCACGGCCTTGCTGCCGCCCAGCGCGGCGCGCGCCTGTTCCATGCGGGCCGCATCGCGTCCGACCAGCGTCACGCGGCAGCCTTCGCGCAGGAATTCGCGCGCGCAGGCCAGGCCGATCCCGCGGCTGCCGCCGGTCACCAGCACGTGCTGGCCTTGCAGTTGCAGGTCCATGTCTCCTCCTTCAGGGGATGTCGATCACGACGTTGCCGAGCACCGCGCCCTGCTCCACCAGTTCGTGCGCGCGGGCGATCTCCGCCAGCGGCAGGCGCTGGCCGACCGTGTGCTGCAGCGCTCCTTCGCGCAGCAGGGCGTCCAGCTCGCGCAGGCCGGCCGCGCGGTCCTCGTCCCCGATCTCGTAGATGAACACGAAGCCGAGCGTGATGCGGTTGCGCATGAACCAGTAGGTCGGCAGCACCGCTTCCATCGCGCCCATGCCGTAGACGGCGATGGTGGCGCCGGCGCGCACGCAGGCGGGGTACAAGCCCACGTTGGCCGTGAGGTCCATCTCGATCACGGCATCCACCCCGCGGCCGCCGGTGAGCGCCTTCACGCGGGCACCGACGTCCTCGTTGCGGTAGCGGATCACGTGGTCGGCGCCGGCACGGCGCGCGTGTTCGGCCTTGGCCTCGGTGCTCACGGTGGCCACCACGGTGGCCCCCTTGCGCCTGGCGAGCTGGACCGCGTAGTGGCCCACCGAGCCCGCGCCCCCCGCCACCAGCACCGTCATGCCGGGCGCGATGCGCGCCTGGCGCACGGCCTGCAGCGCGGTGAAGGCCGGGATGCCCAGGCAGGCGGCCTCGGCGTCGCCGAGGGTGTCCGG
>DASWUI010000234.1:0-5111 GCA_036401715.1 Ramlibacter sp.
GAACTGGTGGCCGTGGGGGCCGCCTTCGTGGCCTACGCGCGGCACGCGGCCGACCGCGAGCACATCCTGCTGCAGGGGCGGCGGCTCGTGGTGGAACTGGAGAATGCCGGGCGCCTGGAGCGGGCGGAATTCGACCGCGAATGGGTTCGCGTGGAACCGGCGGTGGGCGACCATTCCCTGATCGAGGTATCGGGGCAGGGCCGCCGGGTGGTCGTGGGGCGCTACGTGCGGCCGGAGTTGCGGCCGGCGCTGGCGCGGGAACTGCGAAGGGCCTTGCGCGAGGCCTGAGGCAGGCGCGGGACGGATTGGTTTATTGAAGGCTTGAGGCTGAAAACGATGAAGAGTATTTCGAAGATCGCGGCACTGCTCTCGTTGGCGGGCGGGCTGTCCGGCGCAGCGGCGCAGGTGCAGGACCTCCCGGGGGGGCCGGCGGTGCGCCAGCTCAACCTGCACTCCGCCGCGACCCGCATCGCGGTCGAGATCTCCTGGCTGCACTGGTTCATGCTGATCACCTGCACGGTGATCTTCATCCTGGTGTTCTCGGTGATGTTCTATTCCATCTGGAAGCACCGCAAGTCCGTGGGCCACAAGCCGGCCAACTTCCACGAGTCGGTGGCGGTGGAAGTGGTCTGGACCATCATCCCCTTCATCATCGTGATCGTGATGGCGCTGCCGGCCACCAAGGTGCTGGTCGCGTCCAAGGACACCTCCAACGCCGACGTCACCATCAAGGCCACCGGCTACCAGTGGAAGTGGGGCTACGACTACCTCACCGGCGATGCGCAGGGCGTGAGCTTCCTGTCGACCATCGACAGCACCCACCGCGAGATGTCCAACGACGGCGCCAAGGCCGCGGACATGCCCAACGACTACCTGCTGAAGGTGGACAACCCGCTGGTCGTGCCGGTCAACAAGAAGGTCCGCATCATCACGACGGCCAACGACGTGATCCACGCCTGGGGCGTGCCGGCCTTCGGCGTCAAGCAGGACGCCATCCCCGGCTTCGTGCGCGACACCTGGTTCCGCAGCGAGAAGGTGGGCGACTTCTACGGCCAGTGCTACGAGCTGTGCGGCAAGGAGCACGCCTACATGCCCATCCACGTGAAGGTGGTGAGCCAGGACGAATTCGTGAAGTGGTCCGCCGACCAGAAGAAGCTGCTGGCCGCCAAGGCCGACGACCCGGCCAAGGTCTGGCAGCTCGCCGACATCGTCGCGCGCGGCGAGAAGGTGTACGCGCAGAACTGCGCCGCCTGCCACCAGGCCAACGGCATGGGTGCCGGCCCGATCAAGGCGCTGAACCAGTCGCCGGTCGTGCTGGCCGCCGACAAGAGCCAGGAAATCCAGGTGGTGCTCAATGGCCGCGGCGCCATGCCCCCGTGGAAGCAGCTGTCCGACACCGACCTCGCGGCGGTGATCAGCTACACCAAGAACGCCTGGTCCAACAAGACGGGCCAGGTGGTGCAGCCGGCCGAAGTGCTGGCGCAGCGCGGCAAGTAATTCGAGGGCAGAGGAACCAAGAGGAAAACCATGAGCGCAGTTCTCGACCCGCACGGCCACGCTGCCGGACACGACGACCACCACGACCACGCGCCCGCCGGCTGGCGCCGCTGGGTCTACGCGACCAACCACAAGGACATCGGGACGCTGTACCTGCTGTTCGCCTTCTTCATGCTGATGTTCGGCGGCGTCCTGGCGCTGCTGATCCGCGCCGAGCTGTTCCAGCCCGGCCTGCAGGTGGTCAACCCCGAGCTGTTCAACCAGCTGACCACCATGCACGGGCTGATCATGGTGTTCGGCGCGATCATGCCGGCCTTCGTGGGCTTCGCCAACTGGATGATCCCGCTGCAGATCGGCGCGCCGGACATGGCCTTCGCCCGCATGAACAACTTCAGCTTCTGGCTGATGGTTCCCGCCGGCATCATGCTGGTGCTGTCCTTCTTCATGCCCGGCGGCGCCCCCGCCGCCGGCTGGACGCTGTACGCGCCGCTGACCCTGCAGATGGGCCCGTCCATGGACGCCGGCATCTTCGCGATGCACATCCTGGGCGCCTCCTCGATCATGGGCTCGATCAACATCATCGTGACCATCCTCAACATGCGCGCCCCCGGGATGACGCTGATGAAGATGCCGATGTTCAGCTGGACCTGGCTGATCACCGCCTACCTGCTGATCGCCGTGATGCCCGTGCTGGCCGGCGCGATCACGATGACGCTGACCGATCGCCACTTCGGCACGACCTTCTTCAACCCCGCCGGCGGCGGCGACCCGGTGATGTACCAGCACATCTTCTGGTTCTTCGGCCACCCCGAGGTCTACATCATGATCCTGCCGGCCTTCGGCATCATCAGCCAGGTCGTGCCCGCCTTCTCGCGCAAGCGCCTGTTCGGCTACGCCTCCATGGTGTACGCGACCAGCTCGATCGCGATCCTGTCCTTCATCGTGTGGGCGCACCACATGTTCACCACCGGCATGCCGGTGACCGGCCAGCTGTTCTTCATGTACGCGACCATGCTGATCGCGGTGCCCACGGCCGTGAAGATCTTCAACGGGATCGCGTCCATGTGGCAGGGCTCGATGACCTTCGAGACGCCCATGCTGTTCGCCTGCGGCTTCATCTTCGTGTTCACCATAGGCGGCTTCACCGGCCTGATCCTGGCCATGGCGCCGGTCGACCTGCTGCTGCAGGACACCTACTACGTGGTGGCGCACTTCCACTACGTGCTGGTGGCGGGCTCGCTGTTCGCGCTGTTCGCCGGCTACTACTACTGGTCGCCCAAGTGGACGGGCGTGATGTACAACGAGGCGCGCGGCAAGATCCACTTCTGGTCCTCGCTGATCTCGTTCAACGTCACCTTCTTCCCGATGCACTTCCTGGGACTGGCCGGCATGCCCCGCCGCTATGCCGACTACCCGATGCAGTTCGCGGACTTCAACATGTGGGCCTCGGTCGGCGCCTTCTGGTTCGGCCTGACCCAGGTGTACTTCTTCTTCTTCGTCGTGCTGCCCACGATGCGCGGCCAGGGCGCGACCGCCCCGCAGCGCCCGTGGAACGACCCGGACGGCAAGGGTGCCGAGGGCCTGGAGTGGGAAGTGCCGTCGCCGGCGCCCTTCCACACCTTCGAGACGCCGCCGCGCCTGGACCCGAGCGCCACGCGCGTGCTGGACGCGCTGCCGAAGTCGATCAACCCGAACCAGGGCGCCACGGCGCACTGAAGCGGATGGCCGAAGCGATGAACGACGAAGACCGCAAGAAGGGCAACCTGCGGCTGGCGCTGATCCTGGCGTCGGTGGCGCTGGTGTTCCTGCTGGGCTTCGTCGCCAAGATGGTCCTGCTGGGGAACTGAAGTGGCCCTGCGCGCGGAAAACCGGAAGATGGTGGGCAAGCTGGCCGTGGTCGCGGCCGGCATGTTCGCCTTCGGCTACGCGCTGGTCCCGATCTACGAGCACATCTGCGAGGCGCTGGGCATCAACATCCTGGCCGTCGGCGAGAAGCAGGTGCCGGGCGGCTCGAGCGCCCGTGCCAACACGCAGGTCGACCGCACGCGCACCATCACGGTGGAGTTCGACGCCAATGTGCGCGGCCCGTGGATGTTCAAGCCGGCCCAGGCTTCGATCCGGGTGCATCCGGGCGAGCTCGCCACGGTGATGTACGAGTTCCAGAACGTGCAGGACCGCAGGATGGCCGCGCAGGCCATCCCCAGCTACGCGCCGCGGCAGGCATCGTCGCACTTCAACAAGCTGGAGTGCTTCTGCTTCAACCAGTACACGCTGGAGCCGGGCGAGAAGAAACAGTGGCCGGTGGCTTTCGTCATCGACCCGCGGCTGCCGAAGGACGTGACCACCATCACGCTGTCCTATACCTTCTTCGAGGTGGGCGGCAAGACGCCGCCGGCCCCGACGGCGCAGGCGCCGCGCCGGGAGAGCGGCGTTTGAGGCTGTTCCACACCATCCGCGCGGTGCTGTGGGCCTTCCTCGGCGTGCGCAAGCGCGCCGGCTACGAGGAGGACCTGGGCAAGCTGAGCCCCTTCGCCATCGTCGCGGTGGCGCTGGTGCTGGTGCTGCTGCTGGTCGGCGGGCTGATCGGCCTGGTGAACTGGGTCGTCTGAAAAGAATTTGTTGAGAGAGTTTGAGGATCAGGAGTCGAAATGAGCTCTAGCGCACACGGGACAACGCCCCACTACTTCGTGCCGCAGCCGTCGCGCCACCCGGCGTTCGCGGCCTTCGGCCTGTTCTTCGTCATCTTCGGCGCCGCCAACTGGATCAACGGCGCCGGCTGGGGCAAGTACTCCGTCCTGTTCGGGATGCTGTGGCTGTTCTGGGTGCTGTTCCAGTGGTTCCGCGACGCCGCGCGCGAAAGCGAGGGCGGCGTCTACGGCCGCAAGATCGACCTCTCGTTCCGCTGGAGCATGAGCTGGTTCATCTTCTCGGAGGTGATGTTCTTCGGCGCCTTCTTCACCGCCCTGTGGTGGATGCGCTCGCACTCGGTGCCGGCCCTGGGCGGCGTCGACAACGCGCTGCTGTGGCCGGACTTCAAGGCGGTGTGGCCCAGCGTGCAGCCCGGCGCCACCGCGTCGCCGGCCGGCATCGTCGAGCCCTTCCAGACCATGGGCCCGTTCTGGCTGCCGACGATCAACACGGCGCTGCTGCTGACGTCCGGCGTCACGCTGACGATCGCGCACCACCTGCTGCGCGCCGGCGACCGCGGCAAGACGATCCTGTGGATGTGGATCACCGTGATCCTGGGCGCGACCTTCGTCGCGGTGCAGGGCTACGAATACTTCCACGCCTACACTGACCTGAACCTGAAGCTCAGCTCGGGCGCCTACGGCTCCACCTTCTTCATGCTCACCGGCTTCCACGGCTTCCACGTGATCGTCGGCATGCTGATGCTGCTGTTCATCACGCTGCGGCTGATGGCCGGCCACTTCACGCCCGAGCGCCACTTCGGCTTCGAAGGCGCGGCCTGGTACTGGCACTTCGTGGACGTGGTCTGGCTGTTCCTGTACACGCTGGTGTACTGGATGTAGTCGTCGTCCCCGCGGAGGCGGGGACCCAAGGCTTCCATGAAAGAGGGCCGCGCGAGCGGCCCTCTTTTTCATGCGATCCGCAAC
>DASWUI010000235.1:0-2865 GCA_036401715.1 Ramlibacter sp.
GGCGGTGGACCTGAACCAGATCAGCGTGGCCGCGGGGCACGCGGCGATCGCGGCCACCGCGATCCACAACCGCCTGTCGCACGAGGGGCTACGATGGCGGCCGGACGATTCCGGAGGCCGCCTTGAAGATCACCCGCGTCGAACCCTTCATCCTGCACGTGCCCGTCACGGGCTCGCAGATCGCCGACAGCACGCACAGCATCACCCACTGGGGCGTGGTCGGCGCCCGAATAGTCACCGACGCCGGCATCGAGGGCTACGGCTTCACCGGCACCCATGCCCACCTGCCCGGGGACCAGCTGATCACCCGCTGCATCGCCACCTGCCACGCGCCGCTGCTGGTGGGCGAGGACCCGCGCGAGGTGCAGAAGCTGTGGCACAAGCTGGCGCGCAACCCGGCGCTGCAGTGGATCGGCCGCGCCGGCATCACCCCGCTGTCGCAGGCGGCGATCGACGTGGCCCTGTGGGACCTCAAGGCCAAGGCGGAGCAGGTGCCTCTGTGGCAGCTGCTCGGCGGCCCGGTGCGCGAGCGCGTGCGCGCGTACAACACGGACATCGGCTGGCTGTCGATCCCCGACGAGCAGCTGGTGCAGGGCGCGCGCCGCGCGGTGGAGCAGGGCTTCACCGGGATCAAGATCAAGGTCGGCTCCACCGTCGAGCGCGACCTGCGGCGGCTGGCGCTGGTGCGCGCGGCGATCGGGCCGGACGTGACGCTGGCCGTGGACGGCAACGGCAAGTGGGACCTCGCGACCTGCCTGCGCTTTTGCCGCGGCGCCGAGGAGCAGGACGTGTACTGGTTCGAGGAGCCGCTCTGGTACGACGACGTGAAGGGCCACGCGCAGCTCGCGCGCGCCAGCCGCATCCCGGTGGCGCTGGGCGAGCAGCTGTACACGCAGGACGCCTTCTCCGAATTCTTCCACCAGCAGGCGATCCACTGGGTGCAGCCGGACGTCACGCGCATGGCCGGCCTCACCGAGGTGCTGCGCGTGTGCGAGGCGGCCGACGGCTGGCGGCTGCCGGTGGCGCCGCATGCGGGCGACATGAGCCAGGTGCACGTGCACCTCAGTTACGCGCACCCGGCCTGCCAGGTGCTGGAATACATCCCCTGGATCAAGGACTGCTTCACCGAGCCGGCCGAGGTGGACGGCGGCTTCTTCCGCCTGCCGCGGCAGCCCGGGGCCGGCACCACGCCCACGCCGCAGGCCTGGGAGCGCTTCCGGCAGCCGGTGGCATGAGGGCGCGCGCGTGATCCCCGGCAACGAATCGGCGCTGGGCAAGCCGACCGAACCCTGGCGGCGGCGGCTGCACGAAGTCATCTTCGAGTCGGAGACGCCGGCCGGCCGCCTGTTCGACAAGGTGATCATCGCCGCCATCCTGGTCAGCGTGGCCGTGGTGGTGCTGGACAGCGTGCCGGCGCTGAACCGGCGCTGGCGCACCGCCTTCGACGTCGCCGAGTGGTTCTTCACCGTGCTGTTCACGGTGGAGTACCTGGCGCGCCTGGTCAGCGTGAAGCGGCAGCTGAAGTACGCGCTCAGCTTCTTCGGCATCGTGGACCTGCTGTCGGTGCTGCCCACCTACCTGGCCTTCTTCTTCCCGGAGACCCACGCGCTGATCGACGTGCGCATCCTGCGCCTGCTGCGCATCTTCCGGATCTTCAAGCTGACGGACTACGTGGAGGAGTACCAGATGCTGGGCGAGGCGCTGGCCGCGAGCCGGCGCAAGATCCTGGTCTTCCTGTCCGCGGTGTTCATGGTGGTGCTGATCATGGGCACGCTGCTGTACGTGGTGGAGGGGCCGGAGCACGGCTTCCGGGACATCCCGACCTCCATCTACTGGGCGATCACGACCATCACCACGGTGGGCTTCGGCGACATCACGCCCAAGACCGAGGTCGGCCGCTTCATCGCCTCCACCATGATGCTGATCGGCTGGGGGACGCTGGCCGTGCCCACCGGCATCGTCACGGCGGAGATGACGGCGCGGCGGCACATGCGGCCGCTGGCCATGCAGCGCACCTGCGAGAACTGCGGCGCCACCGGCTACGGGCCCGAGGCGCGCTACTGCCAGATGTGCGGTGCCCCGCTGCTGCCCGTGCTGCGGGAAGACACCCAAGCGCGCGCCGCTCCACCCGGCTGAGGTGCCTCGGGATCCGGGGGGAGCGGTTGCCTCGGTGCCCGGGGGCACCGCGACCTACGGGTGCGCCGGGTTCAGGCCAGGGAAGCGCCGCGCTCTTGCAGCAGGCCGCGCAGCAGCGAGCGATGGCAGCGCGCCTCGTTGTCGCAATAGCAGCCCATGGAGAACGAGGCCTGGTGCGACAGCGCGGCCAGCGTGTCCAGCAGGTGGCTGGCGTCGGGCTGCTTCATCTCGGCGCGGTACTTGCGCGCGAACGCGGCCCAGGCCTTTTCGTCCTCCGCCGACAGCGCCTCGGCCACCAGTTCCGCGCTGGGTGCCAGGTTGGGCAGCCAGACGTCGTAGAAATCGCGCTTGCCGAATTCCGCCTTGGGCACGCCCCGCGGCGGGCGGCGCACCGTGCCTATGCGCAGGCCCTCGCCGGGCGCGCGCGGCGAGCCTAGTTGAACGATCCGGATGGGCATTGCGCGAGCCTAGCAGCGCGGGGGTATCCTGTCGCGCATGAAAGTGCTGATGTTCTACGAGCTGGCCGAGGACGGCCTGAGCAAGGTGCCGGCGCACATCGCGAACCACCAGGCGCGCCTGCGGGAGTTCCACGGCCGCGGCGTGCTGCTGATGGCCGGGCCCTACGGGGCGCCGCCGGTGGGCGCGCTGGGCGTCTTCACCTCGCGGGCGGCGGCCGAGGAGTTCGCGCGCGACGACCCCTTCATGCTCAACGGCGTGGTCGGCAAGTGC
>DASWUI010000236.1:0-2271 GCA_036401715.1 Ramlibacter sp.
TCCGTCCGTCGGCGCGGCGCTGCCGTCCGGGCTGGCGCCGCTACGACGCGGGCCGGCAGCTTCCCTGCCGCTCCAGCCAGTAGACGACGTTGCCGACGATGGTGATGCTGCCGGAGATCACCGCGCTGGCCGCGGCCGTCGCGCCGGCCGCGGCCAGCAGGACCAGGCAGCCGTCGTTGGCGCAGTGCTGGATGGAAGCGATCTGCACCGGCTGCAGTTCCATGTGGCGCACGGTGACGCGGCACTCGGCGTCGTAGTGGTGCACGGTGCGCGGCACCAGCACGCAGCCGGCCAGCAGCAGGACCGCGCCGCCGGCCAGCAGCCTCTTCATGCCTTCAGCAGCGCCACCGCCGCCGAGAAGGTGAGGAAGGCCGCGGCCGTCGTGAGCAGGATGATGCGCGCGATGCGCCCCGTGTCCGCGCCGAAGCGCTCCGCCAGCAGCGAGACGTTGCTCGCGCTCGGCAGGGCCGCGACCAGCACCATGACCTGCAGCGTGAAGGGATCGAGCGGGACGCCCGCGGCGCGCACGCCCGTGCCCAGCGCCCACACCAGCAGCGGATGCAGCACCAGCTTGACCAGCGAGACCGGGACGAAGTCGCGCACCGGCAGGGGGCCGTGCTCGCCCTGGGCGGCGACGAACTGCGAACGCGCCAGCACGGCGCCGATGGTGAACAGGGCCACCGGCGAGGCCGCGTCGGCCAGCAGGCCGATGGTGTTCATCACGGGCGCCACCGGCTTCCACGCCAGCGCGGAGGACAGCCCGCCCAGCAGGATGGCCCAGGGCATGGGGTTGAGCGCCACGCCCTTGAGGGCCTTCTTCGCCGCGTCGGAGGCGCCGTGTTCATCGGCGCCGTCCAGCCGCGACAGCGCGATGCACAGGGAACTGGTGATCACCAGGTCGATCAGGATCGTGAGAATCGCCGGCCCCGCGGCCTGCGCGCCCAGCAGCGCCACCAGCAGGTGCACGCCCATGAAACCCGTGTTCGGGAAGGCCGCGACCAGCGCGCCGAAGGAGGCGTCGTTCCAGCGGATGCGCTCGTTCATGCTGAATTTCACGGTTCCGGCCACCACCAGCAGCGCGCAGGCGAGCCACACGCCCATGGCGACGGGGTCCAGCATCTGCGCGATCGGCGTGTTGGCGCCGAAGCGGTACAGCATGCAGGGCAGCGCGAAGAACAGCACGAAGGTGTTCAGGCCCGCGATCGCCTCGAAGGGGAGCATGCGGCGGCGCGCCGCCAGGTAGCCGGCGAGGACCAGCGCGAAGAAGGGGAAGGTGACGGCCAGGACGCTTAGCACGGGGCGTATTGTCCGTGCAACTCATCACTGGCGACTTACGCGGGTAAGCGGGCATCGCGGAATGGCAACACCGTGCCGCCGCTTATCATCTGCCGCTGTCGCCACCGCAGTACCCGTGAGTTAGCCCCACCCGATGTCCGCCGGACTGAACCTCGCCCAGCAAGAAGCCGTCAACTACATGCATGGGCCCTGCCTGGTGCTGGCGGGCGCCGGATCGGGCAAGACGCGCGTGATCACGCACAAGATCGCCCGGCTGATCCAGAGCGGCACCGAGGCGAAGCGCATCGCCGCCATCACCTTCACCAACAAGGCCGCCGCCGAAATGCGCGAGCGCGCCAGGTCGCTGGTGGGCCGCGATGCCAAGGAGGTGGTGATCTGCACCTTCCACGCGCTGGGCGTGCGCATGATGCGGCAGGACGGCAGCGTGCTGGGCCTCAAGCCCCAGTTCTCGATCCTGGACAGCGACGACGTCACCAGCATCCTGAAGGACGCCGGCGGCACCACCGACGCGGCGACCGCGCGCAGCTGGCAGTGGACGATCAGCGCCTGGAAGAGCGCCGGCCTGAACGCCGCCCAGGCGGAAGCCCAGGCGAAGGACGACAACGAGAAGATCACCGCGAAGATCATGGCGCGCTACGAGGAGCGCCTGGCCGCCTACCAGAGCGTCGACTTCGACGACCTGATCGGCATGCCCCTGAAGCTGCTGCGCGACTTCCCCGAAGTGCGCGAGAAGTGGCAGAAGATGCTCGGCCACGTGCTGGTCGACGAGTACCAGGACACCAACGCCACCCAGTACGAGCTGCTCAAGCTGCTGGTGGGCGAGCGCGGCCGCTTCACCGCGGTGGGCGACGACGACCAGTCGATCTACGGCTGGCGCGGCGCGACGCTGGACAACCTGCGCAGGCTGCCGCAGGAATACCCCACGCTCAAGGTCATCAAGCTGGAGCAGAACTACCGCTCCACCAGCGCGATCCT
>DASWUI010000237.1:0-4822 GCA_036401715.1 Ramlibacter sp.
AGCGGCGTGGGCTGCGGCGCGCCGGTGGCCACCGGCAGGCCCGCCGCCTGCCAGCCCTCGATGCCTTCGTGCAGCACGGTCACCCGCGTTCCGCCGAAGTAGCGCAGGGCATAGCGGCCGAAATAGGGGCTCCAGCTGCCGCGCGTGCCGTAAACGACCGTTTCCCTGGTGGGGTCCAGGCCGGCGGCCCCGAAGATCCGGGCGATCTCCGGCGTGGGCAGGAAGTCCTCGGCGTTCACGTCGCGCAGCGCCGCGGCGGCGTCGCCGATGGACAGGGCGCCCGGCAGGTGGCCCTTGGCGAAGTCCTTGTCGGGGCGGACGTCCCACACCTGGACCTTGCGCTTGAGGGCCTCCTGCACGTAGCCGGTGTCCACGATCACCTGCGCGCCGGCCAGTCCGGACAGGGCCAGCAGGGCGGGCGCGATGGCGCGCCGCAAGAGCTTGTGCATGGAGTCTCCTCGTTCCGGTGGGAAGGATCTGGGGGGAGGACAGCATAGCCAGCCCCTGCGGCTTGTCCAGCCCGCCTGTTACTCCTCGGTGATCGAGAGGGTCTCCAGCAGGCGGCCGCACACCGGCTCGATGCCGGCCAGCGCCGCCTTCACGCGGCCCGCCGCGCCGCAGCTGACCACCAGCTTGCTGTCCTTGAGGCAGACGATGACGCTGCGCACCCGCAGGTACTCCGGCGGGCTGTTGCGTTCGTAGCGGACCTCGTACGCCGGGCGATCCCCCAGCCTGCGGGCGAACACGTCGGTCACGCGCGCATCCGGCTCCTGTTCGCCCAGGGCCTGCAGCATGGTGCGGGCGCGCTCCGGCCGGCATTGCGACGCCATGTCCGGGTGCGGCCGCCCCCGGCCGACCTGCAGGATGCCGGTGAGGCGGTCCTGCGGCCCGCGCAGTTCGGCCAGCACGCCCTGGTCGTCGACCGCGACCCTCTTCCAGCCGGCCGGGTGCTGCACCCGGACCACGACGCCGGCGGAGCCGGGCAGGCCGCGCGTGCTGAATTCGCGCAGGTCCTGCGCACCCGCGGGTGCGATCGCCGCGCACAATGCGAGGCCGCCGATGAACGTCGTTCTTGCCACTGCCCGCATCTTGCCCGACTCCCGATGGATGATCCCAACCAGATCGAAGTGCCGCCTTCCTTCCTCGCCCTGTTCGCCTCCCCGTCCGGGTACAGGCTGACCGAGCCGATGTCCACGGTGCGCGCGCGCTACGAGCTGTGCGAGGACCTGGCGCAGATGCTGTCCGAGCAGGCGCTGGGCGCCCTGTCCGCTTCCGGCGACGACCGGGCCGAGGTGCTGCGCCGGATGAAGCTCGGGCTGTCCGTGGAGGGCTCGCCCGTGCAGCCGCCGGAGGCGGCCTGGGCAGTGACGCGCATGGCGGAGCTCCTCGGCTGGGAGCTGCCCGCGGCCGGCGACTGAGCTCAGGGGGCCGCCAGGCCGTGGCCCGGGAGGACCGCCTGGGTCTCCTCGCTGGCCAGCAGGATCAGCAGCGAGAGCGCCGGCGGCGAGTTCGAGGCCGACGTGGAGACCGCGGCGGCATAGACGGTGTTCTGCGGCGGCCCGGGCTGCCGCGCCACGTTGACGATCGAGCCGTCGGACACCGCCCCGTCCGAGCCCAGTGCCTCCAGCAGCGCCGGCGGCAGCACGGCGACGTCGAAGCTTTCGCCGGCGCGGATCCGCTGGGCGACCGCCTCGATCGAGTCGCTGATCACCACCACCTTGTTGCCGGTGCGCTGCTCGAAGACCGGCGCCATGGCGGCGACCACCGGTTGCAGCGCCGGCGCCGCGAATACGGTGACTTCGGCGGCCACGGCGGCAGCGGCGAGGGCCCAGCCGGCGGCAAGCACGGCGGCCGCGCGAAGGGGCCGGCGCCAGGCGATGCCCCGGCGGGTAGCGCGAGTCGAGTCCATCGGGCCATTCTAGGGACGGAGTACGCCCGCTCCATCTGCGCCAGATCAGACACGCGTTGCGCCAGGTAGTCCGCAGCCTACCGGCGGCGCGGAGTCGATCCGACGCGCGGGGCGCGGGCTGGCCCAACAATCGGTGCCTGATTCACAGGAGCGACATGATGCCGAACGACAACCAGCGGAACACGGAAGCGGAAGACGACGAGGGCACGGGCAGCGCGGACGCGCCGATCCCGCCCGCGTCCGAGGACAAGGTCCTGGAAGAGACGGCGCGGCTGGCGCGCGAAGGCCGCAAGGAGCTGGAATCCGATCCCCGGGAAAGCAAGCCGGCGTCGGACTGAGCTCCGCTGGCATTCCTACAGCGGCTGCCGCCATAGCCGCACCCCGTGCTCGGCGGCACGCCCTAAGCTGGGTGGATGCAAGCACCGATCCATTCCAGCACCAGGAGATCCTCCCCGTTGGCGGCTGCCCTGCGCACCGGGCTGCTGCTGGGTGCCGCGCTCCTGGCGGCGCCCGCTTTCGCCGTGCCGCAGGCGGCGGTGGCGATCGACCCTTCCGCGTTCGTGCGCGTGGCGGACCAGAAGGCGGGCGCGAAGGCCAAGCCCGCGACGAAGGCCCAGCGCAAGGCGAAAGCGGCCGGGACCGCCGGCAAGGACGCGAAGTCCGCCAAGGCGGCCGGCAAGGGCAAGCAGGGGAAGAAGGCAGTCGCGAAGAAGAAGGAGGACCCGAAGCCCGGGCCGCTGGCCGACTTCGGCAAGGCCGAAGCGCCGGCGGAGGTCGTGCACGTGGCCAACTGGGTCTCCTACACGCGCAACGCCAAGAAGAAGTCCTTCGTCCTGATCGACAAGAAGAACGCGCGCATGTACGTGTTCGACCCGAAGGGCAAGCTCAAGAGCCACTCGCCGATCCTGCTGGGCGAGGCGGTGGGCGACTCCACCGCGCCGGGCATCGGCAACAAGCCGCTGTCGCAGATCAAGCCGGAGGAAAAGACCACGCCGGCGGGCCGCTTCCTGGCGCGGCCGGGGCGCAACACGCACGGCGAGGACATCATCTGGATCGACTACAACGCCGCCGTGTCCATGCACAGGATGCGCAAGGTGGCGGAGGAGGAAAGGCGTGCCGAGCGCATGGCGACCGAGGATCCGGGCGACAACCGCATCTCCTACGGCTGCGTGAACGTGCCGGCGGGCTTCTACGACAAGGTCCTCAAGCCCACGGTGATGCGGCAGGGGGCCTTCGTGTACGTGTTGCCCGAGACGCGCCCGCCGCAGCAGTTGTTCGGGTCGTTCGACGTGCCGCAGGCGGTGAAGGCGGGTTGAGCTGCCGCGGTGCGGCGCGCTTGCGCGCGACCTGCAGGCACCCCGTAGGTCGTGGTGAGCGCGAAGCCGAACCGCGACATGCGCCTCACCCCTTCGGCCGCCGCACCGCGCGCACCTTCCCGCTCGGCCCGCCGCCGGCATAGAACAACCCGGCCCCATCCGACTCCAGCCCGCTCACGCCGGTGCCGCGCGGCATCTCCAGCCGCTCCATCACCGCACCGCTTTGCGGATCGATGCGGCGGATGTCGCTCTCTTCCCCCTCCCAGGTGCCATGCCACAGCTCGCCGTCGACCCAGGTCACGCCCGTGACGAACCGGTTCGACTCGATCGTGCGCCGCACCGCCCCGGTCTCGGGGTCCACCTGGTGGATCTTGCGGTCGCGGTACTGCCCCACCCACAGGCTGCCTTCCGCCCAGGTCAGCCCGGAATCGCCTCCGCCGCCCGGCGCCGGAATCGAGGCCAGCACCTTGCCCGTCGCCGGATCGATCTTGTCGATGCGCGACTCCGCGATCTGGTACAGGTGCTTGCCGTCGAAGGCCGTGCCGGCGTCGCAGGGGACGTCCAGCGTGCGCGCGGGCTCGCCGCTGCCGGGGTCGAAGGCCACCAGCCTGGCGCCGGTCGCGGCCCACACGCGCTTGCCGTCGTGGGTGACGCCGTGCACGGTGTCCGCGCCGGGGAAGGGGCCGTACTCGCGCACGATCTCGGCCGCCCGCGAGGCAGCCTCGCGGCGGTTCATGTCTGTCGTTCGGTTCATCGTCGGGTCCTTTCGGCGCGTGGCTCGCGGCGCCGTGAAGCCACTCTACGCAGGCGGCAGCGAAGCGGGGAGTAACAAGATCGTCGTGAATCCGGCCAGCGGCGGCGCGAGCCAGCGGCGCGAGCGCGCCTGGCCGATGCCGCGCACCCGGCCGGCAGCCTCCAGCTCCGCCAGCGCGCGCTGCACGGTGCGCTGGCTCGCACCGAGCGCCAGCGCCAGCGCGGAGGTGGACCAGGCTGCGCCATCCGAGAGCAGGGCGAGCAGGGAAGCATCCTCGCCGTCGAGCGGCGGCGCGAGCACGGCCACGCCATGGTCGCCATGCGGCACGAGGACGAAGCCGCGCGGCGTGGCCTCGATGCCCGCGAGGGGCCTGGCGAGTGCCCGCAGCCGCCCGATCTCCACCCGCAGCCGTGCCCTGTGCGTCTCGTCGGGCCGGCGCGTGCGGAAGGCCGTGGCGATCAAGCCCTCCCGGTCGGCGTCGCCGGGCCACGCCTGGGCCAGCGACCGCGCGAGCGAGAACAGGACCGGGCGGCGCGCCAGCGTCTGCCATGCGGCGCCCGTGCCGATGCCGCGGCGGCAGGCATCGACCACCAGCGTGCCGGAAGCCAGCAGCGCTTCGACCTCGTCCAGCCGCAGCGCCTGCTCGCCTTGCGCGTGGATGCGCCGCGCGGCCGGCCGGTCCAGGGCGGCACCGGCCTCCGCCACCTCGGCCAGGAGCGCCGGAATGCCCGCGCGTTGCGCGGCTTGCCGGGCCCGCGCCAGCGCTGCCCGGGCGGCAGCCGTGCGCAACGCGCGCAGCGCCAGTTCGGCCGACAGCAGCCCGAGCACCGCCGCCAGCGCCGG